>JAYFNP010000142.1:0-3055 GCA_034933385.1 Burkholderiaceae bacterium
CCTCGACTCGCGCGGTGACCATCACGATCGGAACTTCGCTGAATCCTCGTAGTTCGCGACAGATGTCGATGCCGTCGCGTCCGGGCAGCATCAGGTCGAGCAGGATCAGATCGGGCATCGATGCTTGCACCGCGGGCACGACATCGAGGCCATTGTCGATGTGCGTGGTCGGGTAGCCGGCTTGCGCCAGGTAATCGACCAGCAGCGCAGCGAGCTTCGGTTCGTCTTCGACGATCAGGATACTGGCTTGCTGGACGGTATTCATGCCGGCACCTTTCCTGCCAGCGGCAGTACGACCGAAATCCACAAGCCGCCCAGCGGCGAAGCTTGCGCCGTCATGCTACCTTGATGCGCTTCAGCGATGTTGCGGCTGATTGCCAGTCCCAGGCCGCTGCCGCCAGTGGCGCGGTTGCGTGAATGCTCGGTGCGGTAAAACCGCTCGAACAGGTGCGGCAGCTTGTCAGAAGGCACGCCGGGTGCCGTATCCTGAAAATCGAAGCGGACGACGCCATCTTCGTGCGAGCAGCCGATTTCCAGCCGGCCGTTTGGATCGGTATAGCGCAGGGTGTTTTCCAGCAGGTTGCTGAACATCTGTTGCAGCCGCAAGGGGTCGGCATCGCATTCGGTGGCTTGCGTAGTGTCGAAGTGCAGATCGATCACGATGGATTTTCCGGCGAAACGTTCTTCGAACGAGGCGACTGTTTGTAACAAAAGGGCGATCACATCGACGCAGGTCTTGCGATAGGCAAGCGCGCCAACGTCGGACAGCGACAGCTGGTACAGGTCATCGACCAGCTTGCCGAGTGTGGCGGTTTCGGCTTGCAGCGATTTCAGTGTGGTGAGCGACATCGGACGAATGCCGTCTTCCATTGCTTCCATCTCACCCTTTAGCACCGACAGTGGCGTGCGCAGTTCGTGCGAAATATCGGCCATGAAATTGCGGCGCAGTTTTTCATTCTTTTCCAGCGTCAGCGCCAGGCGGTTGAAGTCTTCCGCCAGATGACCCAGTTCGTCCGTCGACGATAGCGGTACGCGGGTTGCATAATCTCCCTCGGCTAGACGGTGCGTGGACGCTGCGATGCGTTTGAGCGGCGCGAGGAACATTCGCGCCAACAGCCAGGCGGCAATCGCGGCCAGCACGATCGCGATGCCGCCGATGATCCAGCCAGCCTTCAATTGCTGCTGGTGGAAGCGGAGTTCGGCGCCGGTGGTGACTTGCTGAAACGGTACCAGTGCGACCCAGCCGACGGTCTGGCCGTCGACGTCAATGGGTTTCAGCAGATGTTCCTGATCGGGGTGCCAATGTCCGACTACGGGGCGTTTTTCGCTATCGAGCAGGCTGAAACGCATCATTACGCCAGTGAGCTCGGATTCCGGCAAGGCCGGCGGCCGTTCGCCGGGAGCATGCATGCGGTGGTGCCGGTTCCAGTGCATTCCTTCCGGACGAATCAGTCCCATCCACTGGCGCGGTTGCTCGCGCAAGAATTCCCAGTTGCCGTGCTCGCGGTAGGCGTCCTCAACTCTGGGGAGTACCGATTCCAGCCGTTGCGCTTCCTGTTCGTTCAGAAAACCGAGGAAGCCCTGCTGAAAACTGTAACGCATCGCGGCCAGCATCGAAAAGGCCGCGATGATGCAGGTCAGGAGGATGACACAAAACAGTTTTAACGTGATGCCTGGTTTCATGGGGCGAGGGTTTTGCATGCGTGATGGATGGTCATTATAGGATGCACTTTCTGAAGAAGGATATCCGGCATAGAATCTTCAAAATTTCTCCTTATTTGAATGTCATGATGAAAGTGCCTGAACGGTGGGCGGTTAACGCGCCATTTCGGTTGCAGTAAATCAAACGGACTGCGCATAGTGCGCACAACCGGCGATGAATCGCCAATAATCAATCATGAAAAAAATAATATCTTTCGGATTGACAGCCTTGGTCGCAGCCATGCTCGGTGGTTGCGGGTCGCTTTCAGTCGGGCCGGATTACCAGACGCCGGAACTCGCGATGCCATCGGACTGGTCGGTGCCGCTGTCCAAAGACGAGTTGCGCGCCCCCAAAGCGGCGCGGCATCTGGCACAGTGGTGGCGGCAGTTTCAGGATCCGCAACTGGACAAGCTGGTCGACGAAGCGCTGGCTGGCAGTCTGGATTTGCGTCTGGCACAGGCAAGATTGCGCCAGGCGCGCGCCAGCCGTTCGCAGGCGATCAGTGGTCTGTTTCCGACGGTGACCGCTTCGACCGGCGGAACGCGCAGCAGTTCTGCGAACGCGATCAGTCCAACCACCGCGCGCACCATTTACGATGCCGGTTTCGACGCGGCATGGGAAATCGACATTTTCGGTGGCACGCGGCGTAGCATCGAAGCGGCGAGCGCCGATCAGCAATCGAGCGAAGCCAGTTTGCACAATACGCGCGTGTCGCTGGTGGCGGAAGTCGCGCAGAACTACATCGAGCTGCGCGCCTACCAGCAGCGGCTGGAAATTGCCAGGAAAAATCTCGCAAGCCAGACGGAAACGCTGCAAATCACCGAATGGCGCTATCAGGCGGGGCTGGTGAGCAGCAGCGATGTCGAGCAGGCGCGCACCAACCGCGAACAAACCCGCGCGAGCATTCCCGATCTGGATGTCGGGCTGGCGGCGGCCGAGAACCGGCTGGCGGTGCTGCTTGGCAAGAATCCAGGCAGTCTGCATCAGCAACTCAAGGAAAGTAAACCTCTGCCGGCGTTGCCGGTGAGCGTGGCTGCCGGCATTCCGTCCGACGTGTTGCGTCAGCGGCCGGATTTGATCGCTTCCGAACGAACGCTGGCGGCCGAGACGGCGCGCGTCGGGCAAAAACTGGCCAAGCGTTTTCCGAGCTTGAACCTTAGCGGTTCGTTCGGCTGGCAGGCATACAGCTACGGTGCACTGGGTGCAGCGGGTACGCTGGCGCGTGCAGTCACCGGCACGTTGGCTGCGACGTTGTTCGATGGCGGCAATTTGCGCAGCGCGGTCGAAATCCAGAGTGCCGTGCAGGAGCAGGCACTGGTTACCTATCAGAAAAACGTGTTGCTGGCGCTCGAA
>JAYFNP010000143.1:0-2571 GCA_034933385.1 Burkholderiaceae bacterium
GGGTGTTTGCGCCGCACCAGCAAGCTTGGCGACATGTCTACGGCTCGTCCGGTACGATGCGGGCGATTGCCGAAATCATTGCCAAAAACGGTTTCGGCAACCGCGGGTTTTCGCGGGCCAACATGAACGCGCTCAAGCAACGGCTGATTGCGTTTGGCCAAGTGAGCGAGATAGCGCTTGACCGGTGGCGCCCGGATCGCGCCGACTCTCTGGTCGGCGGGCTGGCGATCCTGCTCGGGTTGACGGCAGAAATGGGAATCGACGTGCTGGCGCCGATTGAAGGCGGGCTGCGGCTGGGCGTGATGTGGGATCTGCATTTTCGCGCCACGCAGCGCGACCGGCGCGAACAGTCGGTGCAGCGTTTTTTCCAGCGCTTTGCCGCCGACGAATCGCGTGCCAATCAGGTGGCCGATTATGCGCTGGCGCTGTATGCGCAACTCAAGCCCGGTTCGGACGCATTCGCCAAACTGCTGCGCTGGAGCGCGATGCTGCATGAAGTCGGCTTGATCGTTTCTCCGACCAATTATCACAAGCACGGTGCCTACCTGATCGAAAACGCCGATCTTTCCGGCTTTACCACCCGTGAGCAGCGCACCATGGGACGGTTCATCCTCGGCCAGAAGGGCAATCTGCGCAAGCTCGACGGGGTGCTGGCCGATCCGGACATGACCAAGGCGGTGCTGGCGCTGCGTCTGGCAGTGATGTTCATGCACTCGAACATCGAGATCGATTTCGGCGAACTGCGGTTGAAGATGAAGAACCGGATTGAGCTGGAATTCCCATCGAACCTGCTGAACGACCACCCGACCTTGCCTTACTGGCTTGAACAGGAACAGCAATTCTGGAGCGATGTCGGCATTACTTTTTCAGTCAAGCCGCGTGGCTGACCGCCAGCCTCAGCCTGCATATTCATTCATTTGTGCCAGCGCGACCGCATCCGCGACGCTGAAGCGGCTGATGTGGACGTCGGGGTAAGTCGGCGTGAGAGCGCGCAGCAACACGCTGTAAGCGGCGTCTTTGACTCTGGCCAGCACCAGATGCTTGCCGATGCCGGACAGGAACATCGCCAGATCGCGCAACGCTTCCAGGCTGGTGCCATCCAGATCGGGCGATTCCTCCAGACTGAGCACGACGCTGTGAATGGAAGGGTCGGTCGCGGACACGATGTTGCGCACTTCGGTCATCGTCCGTTCAGCATTCGCAAAGAACAGCGCCTGATCCGGGCGCAAAATGATGACGCCGGGAATGGCGGTGGCTTTGGAAAAGACGGCCATGTTCACGAAATCGTGGGCGCGTCGCCCGTGACGGCCCAGCTGGGAAACCGAGGCAGCCGACATCTGGCGCAGCAGCAGGAACAGGCTGATGCCGACCGCGATCAGCAAGCCGTTCAGCACGCCCAGCGAGATCACCGCGAGGATGGCGACGATCAGCACCAGTTCGTCGCGTCGCCACTCGAAATACGGCTTGAAGGTGGTCACGGTCAGCGTATGGCTGACGGCATGGATGACGATCGCCGCCAGCACCGGTTTCGGTACCAGCGCAATGCCAGGCAGCATCGTCAACAGAATCAGCAGCACGACTGCGGCAGCGAAAAAACCGGACAGCTGCGAACGGGCGCCATTTTTCTCGTTCGCTGCCGTGGCCGAATAGCCGGCGCCGACCGGCATGCCGTGCAGCAGCCCGGACACCAGGTTGGAAACGCCCAGCGCAAACAGATCGCGGTTCGGCGAGACCGGGTGGTTATGCTTGATCGCAAAACTGCGGATCGAACCATACGATTCGGCATACAGGATGAACAGCAAGGCAAAACTGAGCTGGCTCATTTGCAGCCATTCGTCCCATGACAGGTGCGGTATGGTCGGCGCCATCAGTTTCAAATCGATCGTGCCGACCAGGTCAACGCCGTAATCAGGCAGGTTGAACCATTGGCTGATGGCGATGCCCAGCAGAATGACCACGACGCCGCCCGGTACATAGCGGAAACGCTCGATGATGAACAATAGCGCCAGTGCGCAACCGGCGATGGCGATGCTGGGTATGTTCCAGTCATTGAATTGCGACAGCAGGCTGATGACATTATCAAAGGTGTTGCCTGCTACCGGATCAACGCTGACCACGTCGAAGCATTGCTGCAGGATGATCACTACGGACAGGCAGAACGTGAAGCCGCGCAATACCGGTTTGGCGATGAAATTGGTGATATTGCCCATGCGTGCCAGCGAGGCCAGCATGAAAAACACGCCGGTGACCGTTACCAGTCCGACAGCCAAGACTAGCCTGAGCGCTTCATTGCCATTGGATACCGATGCCGTGGCGGCAGCCAGCACGATCGCCGAAGACGACGTGGCCGAAACGATGGCAAAGCGGCTGGCACCAAAAATCCCGTAACAGATCAGTCCGGCGAACAGCGCAATCAGGCCGGATTGCGGTGACAGGTTGCCGATGCTGGAATAAGCCAGCGCTTGCGGCAGCAGCAGAGCGGCCAGCGACAGGCCGGCAATAACGTCGGACCAGTTGCGTTGTCTGTTCGTCTCCTGCGGGCTGGCAGGGTTTGGCTCAGAAGTGGGTTGA
>JAYFNP010000144.1:0-4800 GCA_034933385.1 Burkholderiaceae bacterium
GCGTCTGGAAGGCAGTCTGCATGATGGCAAGAATGCTTTTCGTTTCAACATTCCTTCCAGCCTGATCCGGTTGCAAAGGCGCGAGAATTACCGGATACGTACGCCACGCACCAGTGTCCATATTCCGCTTGAGGGTGAGGCGGGAGAGCAGAGATCGGTCATCACTTATATGTACGATATCAGCGTCGGCGGTATTTGCATGCTGGACGAATTGATGCAACTGGATGATGCCTACGGGCGGCTGTACGAGAATTGTCGCATCACGTTATCCGACAGGAGTGTCATTGTGGCCAACTTGCTGGTGCGGAATTCACAGGAATCGACCTTGCCGAATGGCAGAAAATTCCGCCGCATCGGCTGCCAGTTTGAAGGCATGTCGAACCAGACCCGGGTTAACGTTCAACGTTACATCACGAATCTGGAACGCGAACAAAACGCGCGCGGTATGGGGATGTGACTGCCAGCCGGTAAAGCGCTGGCCTTTGAGTGTCTTGACGACTAAAATTTGTGCCAGTAAGGATAGGAGAACAGCGTGCCAACCACGGTCAGCATCACCGTCACCCAGCAGGAAAACTACCGGTTTCTGGTCTATTTCGGCGCGGATATCCAGGCGTTGATTGCCGATGAACCGTCGCCGCTCGGTCAGGGGGCGGGACCGGCGCCGACGCAGCTCTTGATGGCGTCGATCGCCAACTGCTTGTCTGCCAGTTTTTTCTTTGCGCTGGGAAAGTTCAAGCAGGATGCCGGCGGTCTCCGTACCACCGCCAGTTGCGTGATCGACCGCAATGAAAGCAACCGGCTGCGGGTGCAGCAGATTGAGGTGGAAATACGCATGGGCAAACCGGGCGACAGCATTGCGCATCTGGATCGCGTGCTGGACCAGTTCGAGAGCTTTTGCACCGTGACGCAAAGCGTGCAGGCCGGTGTGCCAGTCAGGGTGGGCGTGCTTGATGGCAATGGCGTGCGGCTGAAATAGGTGCTTGCCGGCGCCGTAGGCGGTGAAAATATACTATATAGGGTATTTTTAAACAGCCTCAGAAGATCTGGCCATATAACGGTATTTTTGCCTATACCCCAGAGTTTTTACATCAAAATGATATCGTACTGGTCCTGCGGGTAGGCCGTTTCGACCTGCAGCGACACCGGCTTCTGGATGAAGTCCGAGAGCATCGCCAAGTGCTGCGATTCTTCTTCAAGGAACATGTCGATCACCATTTGCGATGCCAGGATGCGGAATTCGCGCGGGTTGAACTGTTTCGCTTCGCGCAGGATTTCGCGCAGGATTTCGTAGCAGACGGTGCGGGCGGTCTTGACCTGGCCTTTCCCGCTGCAGGTCGGGCAGGGTTCACACAGGATGTGCGACAACGATTCCCGGGTCCGTTTGCGAGTCATTTCGACCAGTCCGAGCGCCGAGAACGAACTGACCGAGATTTTGGTACGGTCGGCGGCCAGCGCCTTGTTCAATTCCGACAGCACCGCATCCCGGTGTTCGGCATTTTCCATGTCGATGAAATCGAGCACGATGATGCCGCCGAGATTGCGCATCCGCAGCTGGCGCGCAATCGCATGCGCCGCTTCCAGGTTGGTCTTGAAAATCGTATCGTCGAAGGTGCGCCCGCCGACGAAGCCGCCGGTGTTGACGTCGATGGTGGTCATCGCTTCGGTCTGGTCGACGATCAGGTAGCCGCCGGATTTCAAATCGACTCGCCGACCAAGTGCGCGCTGGATTTCATCTTCGACGCCGTAAAGTTCGAATAGCGGGCGCTCACCGATGTAATGCTGCAGACGGTCCAGCACGCCTGGCGTATAGATGGAGGCGAATTCGGACAACTGCTGAAAATTCTTGCGCGAATCGATCTGGATGCTGGCGGTCTTGTCATGCACAAAATCACGCAGTACCCGTTGTCCAAGGTTCAAATCCTGGTACAGCAGGCACGGCGCTGGCTGCGTGCGGGCGGCGTCGCTGATATTTTGCCAGGTCTTGCGCAGGTAATCGATGTCGGATTGCAGTTCGGCATCGCTGGCTTCTTCCGCCATCGTGCGGATGATATAGCCGCCGATTTCATCTGGGGGCAGCATGCCTTGCACGCGGTTGCGCAGCGACTCGCGTTCGGTCTCGTCTTCGATTTTCTGCGAAATGCCAATGTGCGCATCCTGCGGCAGGTAGACCAGCATCCGTCCGGCGATCGAAATCTGCGTCGATAGCCGGGCGCCCTTGGTGCCGATCGGGTCCTTGATCACGCGTACCATGACCGGTTGCCCGTCGTGCAGGATCTTTTCGATCGGGGTCGGTATGTTCGCAGCGCCATTGTGCGGATTTGCTTCCCAGATGTCGGCCACATGCAGGAAGGCAGCGCGCTCCAGCCCGATGGCGATGAAGGCGGACGGCATGCCGGGCAGCACGCGTGCGACCTTGCCGAGGTAAATGTTCCCAGCCAGCCCGCGCATCAGTGTGCGTTCGACGTGCAATTCCTGGACGGCGCCTTGCTGGACCAGCGCAACACGTGTTTCCTGCGGGGTAAAGTTGATCAGTATGTCTTCGCTCATAGCGTGTGAATGCCCGCTTGTCGCAATAATTGCGCGGTTTCGAATAGTGGAAGTCCCATGATACCCGAATAACTGCCGTCGATGCGCTCAATGAACGTGGCAGCGCCGCCCTGAATGCCGTATCCGCCTGCCTTGTCGTAGGGTTCGCCGGTCGCGCAGTAGGCGGCAACCGTGGCCGGCGCCAGCGGCGCGAAGGTCACTTCGGATATCTGGGATGCCTGCCATAGTTTGTCGAGATGTTGCACCGCGACACAGGTGATCACCTGATGCGTTCGTCCGGAAAGCATCTGCAGCATTTCGGTGGCAGCGCGGCTGTCGGCGGGTTTGCCCAAAATTTTGCCATCGAGGACGACCGTAGTGTCCGCGGTCAGAATGGGCCGCTGCGGCAGGCTGCGCATTTCAACCACCTGCACCGCAAAGGCCGCCTTCTCGCGGGTGACGCGCGCGACGTAATCGTTCGGTGCCTCGCCCGGGAAAACTTCCTCGCTGACATCCGGGCCGCGCGGGGCGGCATTGCGTAATAGCAGCAGCTGAAATTCGACGCCGATTTGCCGTAACAACTCCCGTCGTCGCGGACTTTGCGATGCCAGGTAGATGGTTTGCTCGTGTTGTTTCATGCCGGCTTCATGCGCGGTGATAGGGATGGTTTTGCGTGATCGACCAGGCGCGATACAGCTGGTCGGCCAGCAGCACGCGCACCATGCCGTGCGGCAGCGTCAGGCTGGAAAGGCGCAGCAGCGAGTCGGCGGTCGCCTTGAAGCCGGCATCCAGCCCGTCTGCGCCGCCAATGACAAAAGCCACATCGCGCCCGTCCTGCTGCCAGTGCGTGAGTTGTTGCGAGAGCTGCATCGTGGTCGGGTCGCGCCCGTGCTCGTCGAGTGCAATGATGCGCGCGCCTTTGGGTAAAGCCGATTCGATCCGGCTGCGTTCCTGCTGCATGGCACTTTCTGCCGTTTTCCCTCCGGTGCGTTCAACCGGCCGGATTTCTTTCAATATGACGCGGCATTCCGGTGGCATGCGTTTCGCGTATTCGTTGAAGGCGGCATCGACCCATGCTGGCATCCTGTTGCCGACGGCGACGATGACAAGTTGCATGATCGCTTATTCGGCTGCCTTGCGTTTGGCCGAGGATTTCGGGGCAGCGGTCGATGCCGATTTTTTTGTCGCCGGTTTGGCAGTTTTTGCCGCCGGCTTTTTCGCGGCGGCAGTTTTTTTTGCCGGTGTCCTGGCAGCGGCAGTTTCAGTTACCGCCGTCTTGGTCGTTACCTTGCGTGGTGCGCGTTTCTTCGATGCCGGTTCGCTGGCCGTTTTCGTTGCGGGTGTTTTCTTGCCCGATGTTTTGGACGCTGTTTTCGCCGCTACAGCCGGCTTGCGCGGTGTGCGTTTGGCCGTTGCCAGGCTGATGGCTTTTTCACCCCAGATTTCTTCCAGCCGGTAATAGGCACGGATGGTCGGTTGCATGACATGCACCACCATGTCACCCAGATCGACCAGCACCCATTCGCCGGTATTTTCGCCTTCCATGCTGACTACATTGCCGCCTGCCTGCTTGACCTTGTCACGCACTGACATCGCAAGCGCCTTGGTCTGGCGGCTGGATGTTCCGGATGCCACGGCAATCCGGTCGAACATGCTGGTCAGGCCGGTGGTGTCGAACAGCTGAATGTCTTGCGCTTTCACATCTTCCAGCGCGTTGATGACAATTTTCTGCAGATCTTTGATGTCCATTTATTCCTTGTAGAGGTGAAATTGTTCAATATAGTCTAGCACCACCGGCGGAACCAGCGAGACTGGCCTGGTGCCGCGCTGCAGGCTGGAGCGAATCGTCGTCGCGGCAGCGTCAATGGCCAGTTCATTCGCCAGATAAGTCAGCCCATGCGGCGTGTTGCGTATCCGCTCCGGCGTGCCAGCGCGCCGCGAAAATTCCTGCGCAACCTCTTTCGGCAGTCTGGTTGCTTCGATCGGATACCCCGGCCGGGCGGCGGCGCACAGATTCGCCAGCTGGAACAGTTGCCGCCATTCGCGCCAGGTGTCCAGTTGCTGCAACTGATCCGCGCCCAGCAGCAAAACGATTGACGTCTGCTGCCCGAGTTCGTTACGCAGCGCACGCAACGTATCGACACTGTAAGTCGCCCCGCCACGGTTGATTTCCTGAAGGTCGAGCGTGATCGGAAACGGTTGTGCGGCAAACGCGCGGCGCAGCATTTCGACGCGGTGTGGTGCAGGGGCAGACAGGCCATCTTTTTGCCACGG
>JAYFNP010000145.1:0-3743 GCA_034933385.1 Burkholderiaceae bacterium
AGGTGATTGAAGCATGGCGTCAAGAATACAATAATGAGCGGCCGCATAGTTCGCTGGGCTATCTGACGCCAAACAGATTTGCAGACAGTTTTTTAACCGCAGACTCCATGTCGAGTTCGGACTAAATTGGGGAGCAGGTCAGCACCAACACATAGCCAAACCCAAGGTCGTGAATGTTGTTTCCGCCGACGACAGCGATTAGTGCCGTGGCTCCGCCAGGAGGATGCAGTGTGCGACTGGCATGCATCCCGGCAATAGCGAGCGACACGGCAAGCGCACCCGCCAGGGCAACGTCGGCGGGAAACAGTTTGTATACCAGCACACCGATCAATGCAGACAGCAAATGACCGCAGATAAAACTTCTGGGTTGCGAAAGATCTCCCATTGGGGTGCCGTAGATCAGCACGGCTGAAGCGCCAAAAGAACCGATCAGGTACAGACTTTCATTCTCAGCGATATTCATGTAGCCGTTCAGCTGATACACGGCATAAATGCCCACGAAAGAAGCCAGCCACGACCAGACGATCTCATCCCATGGCCTACGTGGCGGTGGCGTTTGGCCATCGATGCCACGGAATTTTTCGAAATAATTGTTCATGCGTTCAGTTCAATGGTCACGGATGAGTTGGCGCGCGTGCTGCACGCCAGTGCATAACCTGCTTCAACCTCTTCCGGTGTCAGGGTTGCGGTGCTGAGCCGCTCGACTTGGCCTTCGGTCACCTTGCATTTGCATGAACCACACATGCCCGAACGGCAGGCAGCGATAATCGGCAGGCTTTCGGTTTCCATCACTTCAAGCAAAGTCTGGCCGTCGGCAATGTCAGCCGTCATGCCGAAAGCAGGAACCGACATCTGAAACATCTGCCCGTTGCCCACTTCCTCGGTAAGGGCGTCGGGCGAAAATTTTTCCTTGAGCAGTCGGTCGCTCGGCAGTTTGCTGCTGTGATACCAATCTTCGACCATCTGCATGTAATCCGGATGCCCGCATAAATAAAAGCGGCCTTCCTTGCGATTGCCAACCAGCGCCGTTAGCCGTTCCGGCGCAAGACGCCCGGCATGGCATCGAATGGAACCCTCAGGTTTTGACAGGAACAGTTCGAGCCGAAAATTCCGATGCTGCCGCGCCATTGCCAGCAATTCATCACGAAATATGATGTCCTGTTCACTGCGGGCGCTGTGGATGAAATAAATAATCGCATCTGGCTGCCTCGCGAGCAGCCAGCGAGTCATCGACATCATTGGCGTGATGCCGCTGCCTGCTGACAGCAGCACCAGCGGGCCGATATGCGCTGGTGCTGGCAAATGGAATTCGCCTGCCGGAGCCAGCGCGTCAAGCCAGTCGCCGACACCAAAGCTGTCAATCAGACGATTCGACACCAAACCATCCGCAACACGTTTGACGGTAATCGACAAGCTGTCGGACTGTAGCGGACTGGACGAGATCGAATAGGCACGGTAGTGCCGTACGCCATCGATTTCAAAGCCCACCGTAACGAATTGTCCCGGCAGAAATTCGAAGCACGACGGCGTATCCGATGTCAGCACAAAGGTAGCACTATCGTGCGTTTCCTCGAAGCGTGCGATGCAACGCAGTTTCCCGCCCTGCCACACAGGAAATGGTGCAGATTGTGACAGGTTGTTCATGCTGCCTTCAAGATATCGTTCAAGTCCTGTTCGACCGTCGTGATCAGTTTCAGGCCGAATTTTTCGTTCAATACGCCGATCAGGTTGGGGGTCAGGAAACCCGGCGCTGTGGGACCAACGCGAATGTCCTTGATTCCCAAAGCCAGCAACGTCAGCAGCACGACGATCGCCTTCTGCTCGAACCAGGACAGCACCAGCGACAGCGGCAATTCATTGACGCCGCATCCAAAAGCATCTGCCAACGCCAATGCCAATTGAATGGCCGAATAGGAATCGTTGCACTGGCCGACATCGATAAACCTGGGAATGCCGTTGATGTCACCGAATTCCAGGTCATTGAAGCGGAATTTGCCGCACGCGAGCGTCAAGATCAGGCTGTCCCGTGGTACCGCTTTGGCCAAATCGGTATAGTAGGTGCGCTCCGACTTGCTGCCGTCGCAACCGCCGATCAAAAAGAAATGTTTGATGTTGCCGGCCTTGACCTGCTCGATCACGGCCGGCGCCGCTGCCATCAGCGCCTTGTGCGCGAAACCGGTCGTGGTGTAATGCGGTTCCTCGTCCTTGTCGAATCCGGGCATCGCCAGCGCAGCATCGATCACTGCAGAAAAATCGCTGCCGACGATATGCGCGGCACCTGGCCAGCCAACGATGCTACGTGTAAAGATACGGTCGCGATACTTGCCAACGTCCGGGTTGATGATGCAGTTCGAGGTCATGACAATCGGTCCGGGAAAAGCGGCGAACTCCTTCTGCTGATTTTGCCAGGCAGTGCCGTAATTTCCGACCAGATGCCGATACTTCTTGAAGGCCGGATAGGCGTGCGCCGGCAGCATTTCGCCGTGCGTGTAGACATTGATTCCCTTCCCTTCGGTTTGCTCGAGGATCAGCGCAAGATCATGGTAATCGTGCCCGGAAACCAGGATCGCCTTGCCCTTGACCGGACGCAGGTTGACCTTAATCGGTTCCGGATGGCCGAAGGTGCCGGTCTCGCCAGTATCGAGCATTTGCATGATGCGGTAGTTCAGCATGCCAATATCCATCGCACATTGAAACAAATCCCCCATGTCGGTCGGGTCGGTCGCAAGATAGGCCATGAAGTCGTGGAATTTGCCAGCAACTTCGCTGTCGGTCTGGCCAAGCACACGTGCATGTTCCATGTAGGCGGCAGCACCTTTCAAGCCATACAGACACAACAGACGCAAACCGATGACATCTTCGCCCACTTCCTTCTTTTGGCGGTTCAACGCGAATTGCAGCGCATCGCTCAGCATCACGGTTTGGGCGCTCGGCAATTGGTAACTGGCGGCGGCCGGCAGTTTGTCCGGTGTAACGCCCTGTTCCTGACAGGCGGCCAGGTAGCGCGCTTTCAAACTGTTGCGAAAGGCTTCGGCACGCTCGGCAAAAGCGATGATCCGTGCAGGATCGAAGTTCACGTTGGTTAGCGTGGAAAAGAATGCCTGCGGGACATATTCGTCAATTTCAGCATCGACGATGCCGACTTTGCGTGCGGCTTGCGCATACAGTGACACGGCTTGCAATTGATGGACCAGCATGTCCTGCAGGTCGGATACTTCGGCGGTCTTGCCGCACATGCCCTGGGCAAAACTACAGCCTGCTCCTTGAGGGGTACGGATGGTATGTTCACACTGGACACAAAACATGGAGCGCTCCTGGAAGTTAAAAAATGTTCTCCTTCCTTTTAGCAACTCCTGTGCCAGTAAAAAATCTCTTTTATTTCAAAGGCCTGGCTCTTATATCTCGATCAAACGGTGAAAACAACCGTTCAAACAAAAGGTTAAAAACACCACAACAGGTAATTATTACCATTAATCGACGTCAACGACGCTGCAGGTTGACCGGGATATTGATTATCCCCGCGCCATCCACCAGCCAGCCTTTTTCAGTCTTTATCGTCTTGACCACAACCCGGAAATCTTGCCAGTCCACCCCCTGCAAGGTCACATAATTCGATTTCTCATTGCAACTCAATACCTTGAACCCTTGATCCGGATAATCTTGCGCATCGAAAATGGGGTCAGCACCCAGTCCCATCTCTGGATCATTCTTGAAGGCGTCGGCGATTATTTTTTTGTAAGCGC
>JAYFNP010000146.1:0-8679 GCA_034933385.1 Burkholderiaceae bacterium
ATGAAAAGGGCGCAGCTGCCATCAAGGCCCTGTATGCGACTGGTTTTTTCAAGGATGTCCGTATCGAGACTGAAGGCAACGTGCTGGTGGTTTTTGTCGAGGAGCGCCCTGCTGTATCGGCCATCGAATTTACCGGCATCAAGGAGTTCGAAAAGGACATGCTGATCAAGGCGCTAAAGGACATCGGTTTGGCCGAGGCGCGCATTTTTGATCGCGCTCTGGTTGACCGTGCCGAACAGGAACTCAAGCGGCAATATTTGTCGCGCAGCTTGTATAACACGCAGATCACTACGACCGTGACGCCGCTTGAACGTAACCGGGTTTCCGTCAACTTTACCGTTGATGAGGGGGAGCCGGCGCGTATCCGGAAAATCAGCTTTGTCGGCAACAAAAATTTTTCAGACAGCCAGTTACGCGGACAATTGAGCCAGACTACTCCTGGATGGATTACCTGGCTGACGAAAACCGACCAGTATTCGAAGCAGAAGATGACAGCGGATATCGAATCGCTCAAGTCCTATTACCAGAACCGCGGATACATCGAAATGCAGATTGATTCGACCCAGGTGTCGATTACGCCTGACAAGAAGGACATCTACCTGACGATCAACATCAAGGAAGGTGACAGATACACCGTTTCCGATGTCAAGCTCGAAGGGCAAATGCTCGGTCAGGAAGAGGCCATCAGGAAGCTGGTGCAATTGAAGAAAGGCGACGTCTATTCCGGCGAAAAAATGACAGCCAGCGCCAAGACTATTTCCGATTACATGGGCAATTTTGGCTATGCGTTTGCCAATGTTAACCCCAAC
Organism: Burkholderiaceae bacterium; assembly: GCA_034933385.1. Lineage (GTDB taxonomy): Bacteria > Pseudomonadota > Gammaproteobacteria > Burkholderiales > Burkholderiaceae_D > QZKY01. The sequence goes on from JAYFNP010000146.1 coordinate 810, forward strand.
CCGATTCTCAATCGGGAAAAGAAAGAAGTCGCGTTCACGATTTTTATCGATCCGGGGAAGCGGGTCTATGTGCGCCAGATGAATATCGCAGGCAATACCATGACGCGGGATGAGGTTATTCGCCGGGAATTCCGGCAGATGGAAGGCTCATGGTACAACGGCGAAAAAATTAAACTGTCGCGCGACCGTGTTGACCGTTTGGGCTACTTCAAGGAAGTCAACATCCAGACGCCGGAAGTTCCCGGTTCTCAGGATCAGGTCGATGTCAATCTGACCGTAGCCGAGAAACCGACCGGGAACCTGCTGGTAGGTGCCGGTTTTTCGCAAAGCGAAAAAATCATGCTGCAGGCGAGTATCCAGCAGGATAATTTTGCCGGTACAGGAAATAATGTCGGGATAACGGCGAATACCAGTTCTCGCTACAGAACAATTGCAGTATCGCAGACCAACCCATACTTCACCGATGACGGAGTCAGCCGCAGTTATGAAGTGTTCATGCGCACGACCCGTCCGCCGTTGATCAACAAAAGCGATTACCGGGTGCAGACGTATGGTGCGAATGTCAAGTTTGGTGTGCCGTTCACTGAGGTGGATAAGGTATTCTTCGGCGCTGGTGTAGAACGCACGTCTGTTGAAACCTTTGCCAATGCAGATGGGACGCCAAACAGCCCGTATCGCTACCGGAAATTTGTTCAGCAACTGGGCGGTCCGGACGCAGATACCAATCCTTATCTTGCCGGTACGGCGTCGGCTAGTTCGCTGCCGTTCACGCTTGGCTGGCAGCGCGATAGCCGCGATAGTGCGTTGGTGCCAACCAAAGGTCGCTATCAGCGCGCCAACCTGGAGCTTTCTGTAGTCGGAGATCTGCAATACTACAAAGCGACTTACCAGCATCAATACTACATGCCGCTTTCACGTACGGTCACGCTTGCGTTGAATGGCCAGGCTGACTATGGTCGTGGGCTGGGAGGCAAACCCTATCCGGTCTTCAAGAACGTCTACGCTGGCGGTATCGGAACAGTTCGCGGCTACGAGAGTTCGTCGATCGGCGGTCTGGATGAGAACGATGATGCCATCGGCGGTTCGAAACGCGTATTTGGCAATGTCGAATTGCAGTTGCCGTTCTCGAACGACGGCAAGGACCGCACGCTACGCTGGTTCACGTTCTTCGATGCTGGCACCGTGTGGGATGAACATGCCAAAATGCGGACTTCCGATTTGAGGTATTCTGCCGGCGTCGGCATTAGTTGGGTATCACCGTTTGGCCCGTTGAAACTGAGCTATGGTGTCCCGTTGAATGCGAAGCCGGAAGACAGAAAACAGCAGGTTCAGTTTCAAATTGGCACCGGCTTTTGATGAGCCAGTATCATGATTTTTACATTTGATTTTTGGAGAACTACCTTGAAGTCTCATACTGCAACCATTACCAAATTTGCTGCACTGTTTGTCTTTTGCGCCTGTGCGGTCGCAAATGTGCAGGCACAGGAGTCCAAAATCGGACATGTTTCTTCCGATCGGGTCATGAATGAATCGGCACCGGCAAAGGCGGCCAATGCGAAAATTGAACGTGAATTTTCCGGCCGCAACAAGGAATTGCTCAACCTGAACGAGCGCCTGAAATCGATGGCCAGTCAGCTCGACAAGGACATGCCTGTGTTGGCCGACGCCGAACGCGTCAAGCGCCAGCGTGCGCTGGCTGATCTTGATCAGGAGTTCCAGCGCAAGCAGCGCGCATTCCGCGAGGATCTGAACCAGCGCCGCAATGAAGAGATTGCTGCTGTCGTCAGCCGCGCGAACAAGGCGATCAAGGCAATTGCAGAGTCGGAGAAATATGACATCATCCTGCAGGACGCGATTTATTACAGCCCGCGTGTGGACATCACTGAGAAAGTGCTGAAGGCGCTGGCCAAGTGATCCGGAAGGAAACGATGGGCACCCGGCTGGGGGAGTTGGTCGAGCGTTTTGGGGGACAGTTGATCGGCGATCCGGCTATTTCGGTATCCGGTATTGCACCGCTGGATAATGCCGGGCCATCGCAGATCACCTTTCTCTCGAATCCGCAGTTGCGCGCGCAGGCGGCGCAGACGCAGGCGGCAGCGCTGATTCTTTCGCCGGACGACGACCAAACTATTGGAGCATCGTTCAACGGCGCGCGAATTGTCACACCGAACCCGTATGCCTATTTTGCGAGGGCGGCGCAATGGTTCGTGAAACAGGCGGAAACTCCGCCAGTGCCCGGGATTCATCCGATGGCCTGTGTTGATCCGGCTGCGCATGTTGCTGCGACGGCTTCGATCGGGCCGCATGCCACGATTGAGGCTGATGCCGAGATTGCCGACGGCGTGGTGATCGGGGCCGGCAGCTTTGTCGGACGCGGCGCGAAGATCGGTGCGAATACGCGGTTGGCACCACGCGTGACCTTCCATGCCGGTTGTGTGATTGGCGAAAATGGCATCATCCATTCCGGAGCGGTAATCGGCACAGAAGGTTTCGGTTTTGCGAATGAAGGTGGAGCATGGATCAAGATTCCGCAGACCGGGCGGGTCGTGCTGGGGAAAGACGTGCAGATTGGCGCGAACACGACCGTCGATCGGGGCACGCTGGCTGATACCGTAATCGAAGATGGCGTCAAACTCGATAACCAGATCCAGGTTGGGCATAACTGTCACATAGGTGCGCATAGCGCTGCGGCTGGGTGCGTCGGCATTGCTGGCAGCGCGACCATTGGCAAGAATTGCATGCTGGGCGGTGCGGCGATGATTGGTGGCCACCTGACGATTGCAGACGGAGTTTTCGTGACGGCGGCTTCGTCGGTGATGAATTCGATCAAGTCGCCGGGGCATTACACCAGCATTTTCCCGCTGACGAAACACAACGAATGGGAGAAAACCGCGGCGTTGCTACGTAACATTACATCGTTGCGTGAAAGAATTCGCGAACTCGAGAAGAAGATCAAAACCCTAACCTGAAACAAATATGAAAAAGCTCGACATCAATCAAATCAAGGAATATCTCCCGCACCGCTATCCGATGCTGCTGGTCGACCGCGTGCTTGACTGGGAAGCTGACAAGAAAATCGTCGCCATCAAGAACGTTACTGCGAACGAGGCGATATTCAACGGTCATTTTCCGCACAGGCCGGTGATGCCGGGTGTCTTGCTGATCGAGGCGCTGGCGCAGACGGCGGCGTTGCTGACCTTCTTGAGCGTCGGCAAAAACCTGGACGAAAACTCAATTGTGTATTTTGCCGGCATCGACAATGCGCGTTTCAAGCGGCCGATTGAGCCAGGTGATCAATTCCGCATGGAAGCCGAGCTGATCCGGAATGCGCGGGCTGTCTGGAAATACAAGGTTGCCGGATATGTTGACGATGTGCTTGCGGTTGAGGCTGAAGTGATGTGCGCCGTACGCACCACTCCGGACAGCAGCCAGAAAGCGGGGCAATAATGGCGCACATCCATTCAACCGCTTTGGTTGATGCAAAGGCTGAACTGGATGATTCCGTCGAAATTGGTGCTTACACGATTATCGGGCCGAACGTCAAAATTGGCGCTGGCACGAAAATCGGGCCGCATGTGATCATCGATGGCATTACGACGATCGGTCGCGAGAATACGATTTTCCAGTTCGCGTCGATTGGCGGTGCGCCGCAAGACAAGAAATATGCTGGTGAGCCGACGCGTCTGGAAATCGGCGATCGCAACACGATTCGTGAATTCTGCACATTCAATACCGGTACGGTTCAAGATGTGGGCGTGACCCGTCTCGGCAACGACAACTGGATCATGGCTTACGTGCATTTGGCGCACGACTGCCAAGTGGGCAGCAATACGATTTTCGCCAACAACACGACGCTTGGCGGGCATGTGCATGTCGGCGACTGGGCGATTCTTGGCGGCGCCACGCTGGTGCACCAGTTTTGTCATGTGGGTGCGCATGTGATGGTTGGTGGCGGCACGCTTTTGACGCAGGATTTGCCGCCTTTCGTCATGGCAGGTGGCAAGCCGCCGGCGCCACACGGCATCAACAGCGAAGGGTTGCGCCGACGCGGGTTCACGCCCGAGCAAATCGGTGACTTGCGCAATGCCTACAAGATTTTGTACCGTTCCGGCCTGTCACTGGATGAAGCGAAGGACGAATTGGCCAAACAGGCAGCTGAGACAGAGCGTTCAGCGGAACACATCAACCAGTTACGCACCTTCCTCGACGGTGTGACGCGTGGCATCGTCCGATAGCTTGTCGCTGGCCATGGTCGCCGGCGAATTGTCCGGCGACATCCTTGCCGGGCGGATGCTGTCGGCATTGCGTCCACAATTGCCGGATGCACGCATGCATGGCATCGGCGGTCCGAACATGATGCAGCATGGTTTCATCAGCGACTGGCCGCAGGAAAAACTGGCGGTGCGCGGGCTGTTCGAAGTGCTCGCGCATTTCCGTGAAATCAAGGGCATTCGCGATGATCTGCGCGACCGGCTGCTGGCGGAAAAGCCGGCGGTATTTGTCGGCATCGATGCGCCGGAATTCAACATCGGGCTGGAATTGCAGTTGCGTCAGGCGGGTATTCCGACGGTGCACTTTGTCAGCCCGTCGATCTGGGGCTGGCGGCGCGGCCGCATCGACAAAATCCGCCAGGCAGTGTCGCACATGCTGGTGGTGTTCCCGTTCGAAGAACAGCTGTATCGCGATGCCGGCGTGCCCGTGACTTACGTCGGTCATCCGCTGGCCGAGGTCATTCCACTGGAACCGGATGTCGCAGCGGCGCGCCGCCAGCTAGGCATCGCGCCGGATGCGACTGTGGTCGCGATCCTGCCAGGCAGCCGATTGTCTGAACTGAATTATCATGCGGCTGCATTCATCGGCGCCGCCAGAATCCTGGCGCAGCGCGATCCGTCGATCACCTTCATCACGCCGATGGTCGGCGAGCGGCAGCGACAGCACTTTATCGGGCTGCTGGACAAACTTGGCTTGAAAGATGTGCCGCTGACTATTGTCGAAGGGCAGTCGCATGCGGTGATTGCTGCCGCCGATGTGGTGCTGGTTTCTTCCGGCACGGCGACACTGGAAGTCGCGCTATTCAAAAAACCGATGGTGGTCGCTTACAAGGTGATGTGGGCGACCTGGCAGATCGTGCGCCGGATGGTGTACACGCGCTGGTGCGCATTGCCGAACATCATCGAACAGGAAGCGCTGGTGCCGGAATTCCTGCAAGAGCAGGCGACACCCGAAGCGCTGGCGGAAGCGCTCTGGCAACAGTTGCACGATGAGGCGAACCGGAAGGTGCTGCGGCAGCGCTTCATCGACTTGCATCATGCATTGCTGCGCAACACCGCCGAGATCAGTGCGCAGGCAGTCATGCAGGTGATGCGTCGGTCATAGTCCCTGAAAGCCCCGGTTTTTGCCTCAAAAAATACTGGTAGGTGTATTTTAGAATAGCCAGGAAATACTTGGCCGTACAGCAGTATTTTGGGCTATACCCATCGGAAAATCCAAAAAACCAGGCAAAAATGCGGCCGACGCTGCCGGCCGCGATGCGCTTATTTCTGCTGTGGATGCGCTTTGACGACCTGGCGCTGTTCGCCCAGACCGGCAATGCCGGCCACCACCACGTCGCCCGGCTTCAGGAATACTTGCGGATCCTTGGCCATGCCAACGCCCGGCGGCGTGCCGGTGGCGATCACATCGCCCGGCAAGAGCGTCATGAAATGGCTCAGGTAGCTGACGAGTTTCGCAGCCGAGAAAATCATCGTGCTGGTATTGCCGTGCTGCATCCGCTGACCATTCACATCCAGATACAGTTCGAGATTTTGCGGATCGGGCACCTCGTCCTTGGTCACCAGCCACGGGCCGACCGGGCCGAAGGTATCGCAGCCTTTGCCCTTGTCCCATTGCGTGCCGCGTTCGATCTGGAATTCGCGTTCGGACAGGTCGTCGGTCACGCAATAGCCGGCCACATAATCCAGCGCGTCTTCCTCGCTGACGTATTGCGCCTTCTTGCCGATGATGATGCCCAGCTCGATTTCCCAGTCGGATTTTTTCGAGTCGATCGGCAGGATGATGTCGTCGTTCGGGCCGCACAGGCAGGACACGGCCTTCATGAACACGATCGGTTCCTTCGGCAGGCGCATCTTTGCTTCGGCCGCATGATCGATATAGTTGATGCCAATCGCAATGTACTTGCTGACGAACGCGACTGGCAAGCCCAAACGCGGATTGCCTGGCACCAGCGGCAGCGTTGCCGGGTCGATTTTCGCGAGCTTGGCTAGCGCTTCGTCGGCCAGTTGCTCGGCACTGAAGTCGGCGATGATGCCGGACAAGTCGCGCAATTTGCCATCCTGGTCGAGCAGGGCGGGTTTTTCAGCGCCGGGTTGGCCATAGCGTGCCAGTTTCATAGGTTCTCCTTTTCTGTGAAGCCGGTTGATGTCAATCCCGAAATTGTAGCCGACTCACAGCAGCTTGCGCCAGCTTTCCAGCTTTTGTGCAAAGCTCAACTGTGCGTTCGCCGGCGACGAGGACGGCAGCACCAGCGTTTCAAATCCAGCGGCAGCGAGACGCGGCGCGAACCGGCCGGAAGTCTTGCCGTTGAAACACACCCGTGTGAGTGCCGGACAGTGCGCATGCAGCGCCGCGAAGTCATTGAACTGCGGGTTACGGATTGACGCATCCAGACTGCCGTTGCGTTCGCAGGCGGCGATCACATCCCACAGCCCAAGGCGATGCGCCAACAGCCGTTCGAGTCGCTGCGGATAATCGAGCGTTGTCCAGTCCTCGCCCAGAACGGCCGACAACAGTCGCCAGAACTGGTTGCGCGGATGCGCGTAATACTGTTGCGCTGCCAGTGAGGCGATGCCGGGAAAACTGCCAAGGATCAGTACACGGGTATCCGGCGCGACCACCGGTGGGAAACAGCGCAGCAAATTGATGGAACGATTTGAGACCATGCTCGGCATTTTATGGGATTTATCGCCTGGCGCTATTCTTCGCCGATGTCGGTCTCATTTTTCAGTATCAATCGGCTTCGATTGATACCTCGTCAAGAATTTCATGGAACTGCTTAGTACCTGACATTCATATATTGTTATAGCAAAGCAGTGAAATAAAAGATACAGTGTCTTACTGCTTGTGCTTTTCGGGCGGTAAGCATTTTGTATGAGAATCGCATTGCATCGTTTCTACGAGATTGGCCGACGGGTTTTGTTGTTTTGGGCAGCAGGTTTGCTTGCGCTGGCAAGTCTGCACGCCCATGCTGCGACGACTTACACCTTCCCCGGGAATTTGCCTGCAGGTTGCACGGGCAGTAACGGCAACTATTCCTGTACATCTCTCTCGCTCAACTATCAGGATGCGATTGTCATCGCAGCGCCGAAGCCGGCCACCATTACCGTCAAAAGCAATTTCAGCACCAATCAGAATAAGATCAATGCCGGAGGGGCGGCTTCCGACCTGACGTTCATTGTCAAAGGTGCGCTCGATTTGAACTGGAATTCCACGCTGAATGCCAATGTGACCGCTTCCACGGTACAGACCGATAATTCAGTCATCTTTGGTGGCAACATCAATGCGACCGGGGATATCGTGTTGGGGGACAGCGTTCACGTTCCTGGCTCCATTACCAGTTCTGCAGGGCAAATCCAGCTGGGTAACAACGATACGGTCGATGGCAATGTCACTGGCGCGCTGGATGTTGTCATCAAGTATCAGGGTAATGTTGCTGGTTCGGTGACCAGTTCTTCCAGCCAGGTTCGGCTGGAAAACAATGTCACCGTCAATGGCAATGTGACGGCGGTGAAAGATGTCACCATCAAATTTCAGGGACATGTCGTCGGTTCGGTGACCAGCACTTCGAAACAGGTGCAATTGGAAAATGAGGCGG
>JAYFNP010000147.1:0-3631 GCA_034933385.1 Burkholderiaceae bacterium
ATGGCAGTACTGGTTATCGCCGAACACGACAACGTCACGCTGAAGGCGGGCACGCTCAACACGATTACAGCCGCAACCGCATGTGGTGGCGAAGTTCATTTGCTGGTTGCAGGCCATGCTTGCTCCGGCGTGGCGCAGGCGGCGGCAGCGATTGCTGGCGTATCGCAGGTGTTGCTGGCCGATGCGCCGCATCTGGCCAACGGCCTGGCCGAAAATGTCGCGGCGCAGGTGATTGCGCTGGCCAGTGGTTATACGCATATTCTCGCGCCGGCTTCCGCATTCGGCAAAAATGTTTTGCCTCGTGTGGCGGCCTTGCTGGATGTCGAACAAATTTCGGAAATCATCAAAGTTGAATCGCCGGATACCTTCCAGCGCACGATTTACGCTGGCAATGCGATTGCTACTGTGCAGTCATCAGAAGCGGTGAAGGTACTGACGGTGCGCACCACCTGCTTTGTGCCGGCGCTTGCCAGTGGCGGCGCGGCGCAAGTCAAGTCGGTGGAAGCGGTCGCCGATTTTGGCAAATCACGTTTCATGTCGCGTGAAGTGGCACAGTCGGATCGGCCGGAATTGCCCGCGGCGAAGATTGTCGTCGCCGGCGGGCGCGGTGTCGGATCTGTGGAGAATTTCCAGTTGCTGATTGCTTTGGCCGACAAGCTGGGCGCAGCGCTGGGTGCATCGCGCGCCGCGGTGGACGCGGGTTATGTGCCGAACGACTGGCAGATTGGCCAGACCGGAAAAATCGTCGCACCGCAGCTGTATATCGCGGTAGGGATTTCCGGCGCGATCCAGCATGTTGCCGGCATCAAGGATGCAAAAACCATCGTTGCGATCAACAAGGATCCGGAGGCGCCGATTTTCGCGGTGGCCGATTACGGCCTGGTTGGTGATCTGTTCGACATTCTGCCGCAACTGACAGCCGCTATCGGCTAGAAAAATTCCCCTCAGTTAAGAGTTTTTCGGCGCACCAGACATTGCTTCGGTGCGTCTTTTTTTCCTTCCTGCAATAATCTTTTCGAGCTTTGTCGCGTGGCCGCGACAAATTTCTTTTTTGCACTATATACGGTAAATTCAAAAGACAAAAACACTACATATTGTGTTTATGTTGTTCGTGATTTCGAATTACACTAGCGCATCGAGCACAAGATGCTGGTTTAGATACGTTTCAAGGAGCGATGAATGCAAGACAAGACGAGCGCCATAATGACCGCACTGGCCAAACCGCAGGAAATTTCGACCGAAGTTCTGATCGAAAAATATGCGAAGGGAGATGAAACGAGCAGCGGCCAGGTGATCGAGCGGGTCGCGCAGGCGCTGGCCGAAGTGGAGTCGGCCAAAAGTCGGGAAAAGCATGCTGAGGAGTTCCTGTGGGCGATGCAGCATGGATTTATTCCGGCTGGTCGCGTTTCCAGTGCCGCGGGTACCGGATTGGATACGACGCTGATCAACTGCTTCGTACAGCCTGTCGGCGACTCGATCACCAATACCGTCGACGGCAAGCCCGGTATCTATACTGCGCTGGCGCAGGCGGCAGAAACGATGCGGCGCGGTGGCGGCGTTGGCTACAATTTTTCTGCCATACGTCCGAAGGGTGCCAAGGTCAAAGGCACCGGCAGCAGCGCTTCCGGTCCGATCTCTTACATGAAGGTGTTCGATCGTTCCTGCGAAACAGTTGAATCCGCCGGCGCTCGGCGTGGCGCGCAGATGGCTGTGCTCAATATCGATCATCCGGACATTCTGCAATTCATTACGGTCAAGCAGGAAAAGGGACAACTCAACAACTTCAATGTGTCGGTTGGCGTGACTGACGCGTTCATGCGGGCAGTCGAGAAGAACGAGGAATTCGAACTGGCACATGTCGCCGAACCGACCGATGAACTGAAACAGAGCGGCGCATACCGACGCAACGATGGCAAATGGGTCTATCAGAAACTGCGCGCCATCGAGATCTGGGATTTGATCATGCAGTGCACTTACAATGCGGCCGAGCCGGGTGTGCTGTATCTCGATCGCGTCAACCGCGAAAACAATCTCGCCTATTGCGAAGTGATCGAATCGACCAATCCATGTGGTGAACAGCCGCTGCCCGATTACGGTTGTTGCTGCCTTGGCAGCCTGAACCTGACTGCCTATGTCAAGGCGCCGTTTTCCGAAGAGCCGGAATTCGATTTCGAATTGATGTCGCAGGTGACCAAAATCGCCGTACGCATGCTCGACAACGTGTTGATCGCAACCAAGTGGCCGCTGGAAGAGCAGGCCAGGGAGGCGGAAGCGAAGCGCCGCATCGGATTGGGGTTTACCGCGCTGGGCGATGCGCTGATCATGCTGAACGTGCGTTACGACTCCGAAGCCGGGCGCACGCTCGCGGCACGAATCGCCCGCGTGATGCGCGATGCAGCCTATTCCGCTTCGGTCGAACTGGCACAGGAACGCGGCGCGTTCCCGTTGCTCGATGTCGAAAAATACCTGCAAGGCGGGTTTGCCTCGCGCTTGCCCGATGAACTGAAAGACGCCATCCGCAAGCACGGCATTCGCAATTCGCATCTGACCTCAATCGCACCAACCGGCACCATTTCGCTAGCGTTTGCCGACAATGCATCGAACGGCATCGAACCGGCGTTTTCCTGGTTCTACAACCGCACCAAGCGGATGCCGGACGGAACGAAGAAGGATTACACCGTTGAAGATCATGCCTATCGCGTTTATCGCGCGTTGGGGAACGACACCAATAGCTTGCCGCCCGCGTTCGTTTCGGCGCTCGATATTTCGGCGATAGACCATATGCTGATGGTGGCCGAGGTCGCGCCTTATGTCGATGCGGCGATTTCGAAAACGGTCAATGTAGCAGGGGATTACCCGTACGCCGAGTTCAAGAATCTGTATATGGAAGCATGGCGCAAGGGACTGAAGGGCATCACCACCTACCGTCCGAACAGCGTGCTGGGGGCGGTGCTGTCCGTGCCGGCGGTCGAGTCCGAGCCGGAAGCACAGCCGGTTGTCTTGTCTGAACAGGATCGCCGGATGATCCTGAAGGAAGTCGTAATGTCGCCGCCGCTGGAATCGCTGCGCTGGCCATCGCGCCCGGCACTGCCTGCCGGCGCATCCGGTTGGATTAGCGAACAGATTCAGACGCCGCAGGGGGAATTTGCGGTAGTTGTCTCAGATCACGGCGGCATTCCATTCGAAGTCTGGGTGCTTGGTGGTCAGCCACCTCGCGGACTGGATGCCATCGCAAAAACACTTTCGACTGATATGCGCGCGAACGATCGCGGCTGGTTGAGCAAGCGGTTCGCGATGCTGGAACAGGCTTATGGCGATTCGTTCGTGATGCCGATGCCACCGCACGGCGAGATGGTGCAGGTGCCGAGCGCAACCGCCGCACTCGCGAAGCTGGTCAAATGGCGCTACAACCAGCTTGGGGCGCTGGATTACACCGCCAGCGATCCGACGCCGGTGCTGGATGCGTTGTTCTCACCGCACGAACCGAAGACCGGTACCGATGGTACGCTGGCTTGGGTGGCAGACGTCAGGAACCCGTCGACCGACGACGAATTCGTGCTGATGCTCAAGGAACTCGAAATGCCGGATGGCACCCGCCGGCCATACAGCATGGGGCTGACTGGCGGCCATC
>JAYFNP010000148.1:0-5113 GCA_034933385.1 Burkholderiaceae bacterium
GGTTCGATCAGGATTGACCGGGAAACACTTGGTGGTGCTGGCGGTCAGTGCCGACGGCGCGACCGGCGCTGCGCCGTTTTCCTGCAGCAGCGTGTGCGAAATGCGTCCGACATGCCACAGTTGGGCGGACATCCTGCCGCCTTTGGCATGGACTGCGGCAACCACTTTTTTCCAGCCGGCTTCCTGCGCATCAGTGTACATCCCGGGCGTCCACGCATAGCCCTGTCCCTGCCGTGAAATTTGCGATGCCTCGGTAACGATCAGGCCGGCGGTGGCGCGCTGCGCGTAATACTCGACATTCAGGTCGGCAGGAACATCACCGGGCTGGCTGGCGCGGGAGCGGGTTAGCGGTGCCATCACGATGCGGCTGGAAAGCGTGAGGGCGCCGGTTTTCACTGGGGTCAATAATTTTTTTGGCATTGTGCTTACCTCTTTGGAGAATAGGCGATTGCGTCTATGATTGACGGAAAAACGACAGGAGTAAACAGGATGTTACCGCTAATTCACTTTGTGCATGGCAAGGAGAGTGGCCCGTGGGGGCGGAAGATCACCTATTTGTCGGCGATTGCCCGACAAGAAGGGTTCGACATCGAAAGCCTGGATTATTCCGACATCTCCAATCCGATGGAACGTGCGGACAAGCTGGCGCAGGCTTGCGCTGGCCGGCAGCCAGACATCCTGGTCGGTTCCAGCATGGGGGGCTGGGTGGCTGCTACCGCGACAGCAACGGTGAAGGTCCGCGGGTTGTTCCTGATGGCGCCGGCGTTCTACATGCCCGATTATCCGTCGCACCGCCTCGGCTGCGACGGCAGCCAAATCGACATCGTCCATGGCTGGCGCGACAGCGTTATCCCGTTACAGCATTCGGTGCGGTTCGGGCAGGAACACCGTTGCACACTACATCTGATCGACGACGATCACCGGCTGGCTGAACGTCTTGACCTGATTGGACAGTATTTCACCGCCTTTCTCCGCCGAACGTTGGCGCAATAACCCGCACCCCGGCCACCGGGGTGATTGACTTGGCGGCTTGAGAAAAACCAGGCAGCACGGTCAACAGGTTACGTAACGCCAAATAACAACACGGCGGGGCAAAATTAGTTGCCCAATGGAAATCTATTGTGTAATACTCGATATAAACCCCGAGAACCTCAAGCAAGTCCAGACTATGCCGAGTCGATGCCGTTTCCTCTTGAAGTGGCAATTCATGCCGTTGAAGGCAATGAGACTTGTTTTATGTGCATTGTCGCTTTGCGGCACGGCGTTTGCTGAGGAGCAAGCGCCAACACCTTTGGGCGACGCTGAAGCGGCGATGTTTTCGATCAGCGGTTTCGGCACGGCCGGATTGGCGCATTCCAGCGAGCACAAAGCGGATTTCATGGCTACCGATTTACAGCGCCATGGTGTCGGTTACAGCCGCAAATGGAGTACCGAAGTGGATAGCCGCGCCGGAGTGCAACTCACTGGCAGGTTTACTCCGGAGTTGACTGGCGTGCTTCAGGTGACATCGGAGCAGCGTTCCGACGGTAGCTACGATCCGAAAGTCGAGTGGGCAAACCTGAAATATCAGGTCACGCCTGATTTAAGCATCCGTGCCGGCCGTATCGTGTTGCCCACATTCATACTGTCCGATTCGCGCAAGGTGGGCTACGCCAGCCCGTGGGTGCGTCCGCCGGTCGAGGTTTATGGGCTGGTGCCGCTGACTCGAAGCGATGGCGTTGACATCAGCTATCGAAAACGGCTTGGTGAAGTGACCAACACGGTGCAATTGAGCTACGGTGAAAGCAGTGCCCAGGTTCCGTCGGAAGGCAAGGTCAATTCTGTGGGCGGCGAAGTCACGGGAAAAAATGCCTGGGGCATCATCGATACGCTGGAATACGGCAATGCAACACTTCGCCTTTCTTACATCAAGGCCGACCTGACGATAACCCCGTACAAGACGCTGTTTGATGCGTACAGGCAGTTTGGCGCGCTGGGACTTTCCCAGGCAAACGCCATTGCAGAAAAATACGATCCGGACAACAAACCCTTTTACACCTTGGCTGTTGGCGCGAGCTATGACCCGGGAAGATGGTTTGTCATGGGCGAGTGGGGCGTGATCAGCACAGACTCTGTTTATGGCAAACGTTCAGCCTGGTATGTCACCAGCGGTTACCGTTTCGGTAAATTCACGCCTTATGTGTCGTATGCACAAGCACGCTTGAACAGCAATGCTTCGGATCCCGGATTGTCGCTCGCCTATGTCCCGCCAGCTTACCGAACTACCGCTGCCTATCTGAACGGCGAGCTTAACGAGCAATTGGGCGCGGCACCAGTCCAGAAAACCATTTCTCTTGGCATGCGGTGGGATTTTGCCAAGAACGTGGCGCTGGACTTCGTGTTTTGAGGGGCTAAATCATGTCTCTTCGAAATCGGATCGGAATATATGTAGTTTGCTTGTTGCTGAGCGCCGGAGCGACGGCGGCAACAGCAGAGGTGGTGGTGGTCGTGTCGGCTAAAAGCACGGTGAAAGTTTTGAACAATAATCAGGCGGCAGACATTTTCCTCGGCAAAACCAGCCGTTTGCCCACAGGCGAAGCAGTGGTTCCGGTCGACCAGACAGATGGGTCGGACATCTGGGACGAGTTTTACATGAAATTGATCGGCAAATCGCCAGCACAGATCAAGTCGTATTGGTCGAAAATTATTTTTACTGGGAAAGGGCAGCCGCCCAGAGAATTGATGGACAGCAAGGCGGTCAAGAAGGCGGTCACCGCGATCCCGAATCGCATCGGCTACATCAAACGCAGCGAAGTCGATGCCAGTGTAAGAGTGGTGATGGTGATAGAGTGAAAAAAGGCCGTCAGGCTTCGATGTCTGACAGCATTTATCTGACCACAATTTGTTCGTGATGGAAAACCTGATTTAGCGTTCGAACAGGCTGACAGGGAAATGACCAAACAAGCCCATTCCGGTCTCGACCAATCATCAATAATCGCAAGATTGTTGGAATTGCACATCCTGTTTCCGTTATTTGCCGTTTTTTCGCTATTGGCCATTTGGGGAATAATCGGGTATTTGATCGCGATTGAAGGCGCCGCCGCCGAGCGCACCGCGGCAGATACTGCCCGCGAACTTGTCGAGATTTACGAAGCACAAATGGTGCGCAATCTGGGGGCCATTGACCAGGCCTTGAAAACCGTCAAATATGCCTATGAAATCGATCAGAAACCGACGGTGCTATCCAGCCTGGATGAAAAAGGGCTTTTGCCGCCGAAGCTGATCTTCACGGTCAGCATTGCCAATCGCGCTGGCGAAGTGATTGCCAGCACCTCTTCCGGCAAAAAGGAAGCGATCGCAGAACGGCAATATTTTCTGGATCATCTTGTGTCCGATAGCGACATCCCGAGCATCGTTCCGGTTCGATCGACCGCCGGCGACTGGCGCATCCAGTTCAGTCGGCGGCTGAATGCAGCAGACGGGAAGTTCATCGGCGTCGTGATGGTTTTGGTCGAGCCGGCCTATTTCACCAGCGGTTACGAGCGATCAAGACTGGGAGACTTCGGCGTGCTGGGGCTGGTCGGACCGGATGGCACTTTCCTGGCCAGGCGTAGCGGCGATTGGGTGACGGTGGGTGAAAGCGCGAAAGACATTCCGGCAAGCGCGGATGACGATAATCCGAAAGATACCGTCCTGATGGCGCCATCTTGGGCCAGCGTCGAACAATACCTGAACGTGCGCCGGATCTATCGTTTCCCATTGACCGTCATCGTCGGTTTGTCGAAAAGCGAACAGCTGGACAGTTTCCATCGGCAGAAAATCTCTTATCTGCGGCTGGCCATTCTGGCGAGTGTGCTGGTGATTGTCGTTGCGCTGGTTTTGACGCGGTTGTCCTGGCAGCTGGCCGAAAGCCGTAAACGTACCCGCAAGAACCAGGAAACCTATTATGCTGCGTCCGAAGCCAGTCTTGACGCGGTATTCGTGTTGCGTCGTGAAGCGATGCGAGATGGAAATCTGGCAGATTTTGTCATCGATAACGTGAACCATCAGGGTGCCGTACTGTTTGGCAAAACTAAGGGGGATTTTCTGGGGAAACGCTTGTGCGAATTGATGCCGGCGTGCCGCGAGAATGGTTTGCTGGAAGAGCTGGAAAACGTTTTTCAAACCGGGAAGCTTTGTGAGGCCGAGTGGGAAAACGGCCATGAGGATGTTGACGCAACATGGCTATATCGCCAGATTGTACGTGTCGAGGATGGCGTGGTCGTTATTGTGCGCGACATCAGCAGTCGCAAGCAGGAGCAGGAGCGGATCAGTCACATGGCATACCACGATGCGTTGACTGGACTGCCCAACCGCACCTTGCTGCATGATCGGATTCAGCAAGCGATGTTGCTGGCTCGCCGTTATGAGAAATCCATGGCAGTCGTGTTTGTGGATCTGGATGACTTCAAGGCCATTAATGACAATTATGGTCACAGAATTGGAGATGAAGTGCTCAAGATCCAGGCCAAACGGATGGTGCAATGCCTGCGTCAGACTGATAGCGTCATACGCCTGGGCGGCGACGAATTCGTGATCGTTATGGTCAGTCAGCCTCAAAATGTTGATGTCCTTAGTCCTGCGCTGGATAGACTGCGTGATGCACTTGCCGAGCCGATGCATGTTGAGGGCATAGAGATGAAGGTGACCCCGAGCATCGGGGTGGCACGGTATCCGAACGACGGCGAAGATAGCGAAACATTGCTGAGGAATGCGGATACGGCGATGTATCAAACCAAGACGCATGGCCGCAACAATTACCAATACTATCAACACGAAACGGACGCATGATTGAAGCGGTTATAACTCGGCGTGGCCTGACAAATCGGCACATGATATGGATCGACAAGCTTTTGCTTTGCTGTTACGGTTCGCTCATCTGGCTTTCCTTGAGCTATCTGCGAACCGTGCCTGTGGCTCGATTTTGAGCAATCGCCACCATGAAATACAGAAGATATTTTGAGCGTGTCAGAATTTTTGTGTGTACGAGGTCATGAGAAGATACCGAAAGGGCAACACCATGATCACGATGATGAACACGACGAAGAAACCGAAGAAGGCCAAGGCGGCGAAGCTATTTCCGGATGAATTGATT
>JAYFNP010000149.1:0-5046 GCA_034933385.1 Burkholderiaceae bacterium
TGCCGGGCGACATCCGCATGCTGATCTCGCCGGAAGTCGCCTAGGCGCCGCATTGTCACCCTGTTTTGTACAAAATTCGACGGGTATATCGAAAAATATCGCACTCGGGCCAGGCATTCTCTGGCCATTTATAAATACAGATGGCAGTATCTTTTCAGGCTGCAACCAGTCCAACCGGGAGATTTCAGATGAAACCATACTTCAAACGAGTTAGTACCGCCGGCCTGCTGACCTTCGCGCTGCTGGCGCAATCCTGCACCGCCGCGCCTGATGAATCCAAACCGCAAGCGCTGCCGCAAGCCCTGCCCGCGCCGCAAATGACCGGCGGCAAGCCGCTGATGCAGGTGCTGAAGGAGCGGCGCACCGTGCGCGACTACGACAGCAGCAAGGCCATCCCGCCACAAACCTTGTCGAACCTGTTGTGGGCGGCATTCGGCGTCAACCGGCCGGACAAAAAAGGCCGTACCGCACCCTCGGCGCATGACGTCCAGGAAATCAGCCTCTACGTCGTGACCCAGGAAGGTGCATGGCTGTACGACGCGCAGGCGCACCAGTTGCAATCCGTACACAACAAGGACATCCGCGCGCTGACCGGCAAACAGGGCTTCGTCAAGGATGCTCCGGTGAATCTGGTGTATGTGGCCGACTGGTCGAAGTTCACCAGCGACGACGATGACACCAAGCGCTTCTACTCGGCCGCCGACACCGGCTTCATCAGCCAGAACGTCTACCTGTTTTGCGCTTCCGAGGGACTGGCAACCATGGTGCGCGCTTACATCGACCAGCCGGCACTGGCGCAGGCGCTGAACCTGAAGCCGAACCAGCACATCATCCTGGCGCAATCGGTCGGTTATCCGAAGCAATAAACCTGACGCGATATAATCGGGGTTCCCGGCATCGCTCAAGCGGCTCTGCCATTCATTGACCCTCTGACGGAATTTTCAATCATGCTGAAACCCGTAGTTCAAGAAGGCCTGACAGACAAGCAGGTCGACCAGCTCCAGGAATTTCTGGATACATTGCCCCGTGCGATGAATTTTGAGCATGTCGACGGCTTTTTTTGCGCTCTGATCTGCGGGCCGGAACAAGTGCCCATGGACGAATTTCTGCCATATATTTTCGGCGGCCAGGCGCCTAATTTCCAGAGCAGCGAACAAGCGGGCGAAATCCTGAACCTGCTGGCGGAACACTGGAAATACGTGGCCGACAAACTGATCTCGGGCACGCCTTATTATCCGTTCCTGTACGCCGACCAGGAAGACAAATGCAGCGCCAACAACTGGGCCGATGCATTTTTGCTCGGCACGCAATTGCGTCCGGAAGGCTGGAGCGAATTGCTCGAAGACCAGAGCGAACATGCGCTGCTCAGGGAAATCCGCGCACTGCGCGCCGAACTTTCCGAACTGGCCCAGGGAAAACAGTACACCATCCCGAGCGACGAGCGGAACGAGATGATCGAAACGATTGTCGCCAACATGACGCGCATCTACGACCACTTTTCCAACCAGCCGGCAGAACAGTCCGCGTCACCGGCGCAGTAAGCCCCCTCCCGCGACCGCGAGCTGCGCACCATAAAGGTGCAGCTCGCTATCGATCGCCAAGGGAATGCCGGTTAAAACGGCAACGCCTGCACTGGATTGGGTATTTTCGCCTGCCGTTGCGGTCAAAGTCAGTTTTTAGGCTCCTCTTCACTCAGGGCATCCGCCTTTATTACTCCGACGCCATAACAGTTGATGTCCGCCTGGGGATCGTCATCATCGGCGCACGCCTTGCTGACAACACTCACGGTTTTGCGAACAACCACATCCTCAGCCAAACCTGAGTCAATAGCACCACACTCAACATCGCCGGAAACCGGCTGGGCGGCTTTCATCAGGGTATTCATAGCTACATCCTCTCTTCACTCTTGGCACGACAGTTTCTTTTAAAAACTTTTGGGTGCCGCTTTGCTTGATAAGCAACTTTGTCATGGTCATGATGTACTGCCAAAGACAAATCTTGCGCCATTGAAGAGAAACGCAATAACCATGCCTGTGATTAGACGGTGGACGATGCGAAGAAATTTGCGCCGCCCCGAAAAGGCCGCGATCCTTTCGTTTTGGTTCGTTTTTCTTGGCCGGCACTGCGGCAGTGAACGCCAAGTTGTCCGCTTCCCAAAGGCATTACATCATTGCCGTACGAATCTCGGGGGGCAGGACAACCATAGAGAACTTGTGTCAGGCACAGGCACTCTCAACTTCGGAAATGGGCCATTTCATAGAAGAAATGGCGTCTTGCGGCGCCCTTATCTCATTTTATGAGACAAATCCCGCTTATGAGACAAGGCAAGAAAAAAGGGGTTACGAGAAAACTCGTAACCCCTTGATCCTACTACGTTTTGGTGCGGCTGGCAGGAATCGAACCCACGACCCCTTGGTTCGTAGCCAAGTACTCTATCCAGCTGAGCTACAGCCGCGAAGAACGAAATTATAGCACAGCAAATTTAAATCACGTTCGCTTCCTCAATATTTTTTGATTCATCTGGCAAAAATCTGTTTTCTCCGCCAGCCATTTTGATTTTCCACCAAACTCCGGCCGCAAAATGCGACAATTAATCTGCTGCCGATGCAGTGGCGATGCAATGCAGCCGGTTTTACTGCGAATTGAATCAGGATCATGTTGAATCCGTCATGAACTTGAAGGAGATTAAGCACCATGACCAGAAAGAATGCCCTATATGCGCAATCCGGCGGTGTCACATCCGTCATCAATGCGTCTGCCTGCGGCGTAATTGAAACCGCCCGCAAGCACAAGGACAAGATCGGCACGATGTTCGCCGGCCGCAACGGCATCATAGGCGCACTGACGGAGGATCTGATCGACACCGGCAAGGAATCTGCCGCCGACATCGCGGCCTTGCGCCATACGCCGGCAGGCGCCTTCGGCTCGGCACGCTACAAGCTCAAAGGCTTGGAAGACAATGACCAAGAATACGAGCGCCTGATCGCCGTGTTCAAGGCACACGATATCGGTTATTTTTTCTACAACGGCGGCGGCGATTCGGCCGACACTTGCTACAAGGTGTCGCAACTGTCGCAAACACTCGGCTATCCGGTGCAGGCAATCCATGTGCCGAAAACCATTGACAACGATCTGCCGCTGACCGACTGCTGCCCCGGCTTCGGCTCGGTCGCCAAGTACATCGCAATCTCGACGATGGAAGCGTCGTTCGACGTCAAGTCAATGGCCAAGACTTCGACGCGGATTTTCGTACTGGAAGTGATGGGCCGACACGCCGGCTGGATCGCTGCGGCCAGCGGATTGCTGGTCGATCACGATATTCCAGTGGTCATCCTGTTCCCGGAAATCCCGTTCAACGAAAAGAAATTCCTGGCGCGAGTGGATGCCAACGTGAAACAGTTCGGCTATTGCACCGTGGTCGTGTCGGAAGGTGTGCGTCTGCCGGACGGCAAGTTCCTGGCCGAGCAGGGCACACAGGATGCGTTCGGCCATGTCCACCTTGGCGGCGCTGCACCGGTGATCGCAAACATGATCAACGGCAAACTCGGCCATAAATTCCATTGGGCAGTGGCGAATTACCTGCAACGTGCCGCACGCCACATTTCATCGAAAACAGACGTCAAACAGGCATATGAACTTGGCAAAGCGGCGGTCGAACTGGCCGTCAAAGGGCGTAATTCGGTCATGCCGACCATCGAACGCATATCCGACGTGCCGTACAAGTACAAGATCGGCGTGGCCGATTTGAAGGACGTGGCGAATGTCGAGAAGTTCATGCCAAAAAACTTCATCAGCAAGGACGGCTTCGGGATCACCGAGAAATGCAAGAATTACCTGACGCCGCTGATCCAGGGCGAGGATTATCCCAAATACAAGGATGGCTTGCCACAGTATGTGACCTTGAGGAATTTAGCCGTTCAGAAGAAGCTGAAACCGTACACGGTCTAACGACGTCGGCACCCTGCCAACAAAAAAAGCCTGCTCGCGCAGGCTTTTTTTGTTAGCAATACTCCACCGACATTTCAATTTTCTGTCCTATGGCATGAGACAAGCCGCAGACAGTGGAATGAATACGGTCAGACGCGGAACAACCCAACAAATAATTTGATTTGAAATTATTTTTCGAGGTACATGTCGTTGTCCTTATCCTGCAGGAACACTTGCGAATACTTGCCCTTCGGTACGGCCTCGTATTGTTCCTCGCCCCACTGACGGCAGGCATCGCAGCAATAACGTGGCAATTGCACCGCAAAAATGCGGCCCTGTTTACCCGTATCGGCATGCGATTCGATGGTAACCGCACCACCGCAATCTTTGCAGGTCCGAACTGTTTCCCGAATCGATTCACGAATATGCGACGTATCGTAAAAAATCTGCAAACTGCGCGAATGGAATGGTTGATTCGGATAGACCTGATCGCGCAACTTGTGGCGATTGTTCCAGTGATTGAACGTCACCTCTTTCAGCTTTTCCAGATAGGTGGTGATATTCTTCGGCTGAACCTGGTCGGCGGCATCGTAATCCGGTTCGCGGATTTCGCTGTAATCCATCCCCGCCATTGCCAGGATGATGCCGGTGTTGATGTATGGCAGTGCGCTCTCGATCGAATAGCCGCCTTCGAGTACCGCGATGTCCGGTTTGAGCCGGTCATTCAGCACCGCGTAACCGCGTGCGGTGAACTTCATGTTGGTGATCGGGTCGGAATAGTGGTTATCCTGACCGGCAGAATTAATGATCAGATCGGGTTTGAAGTCTTCCACAATCGGCATCACAATTTCGTTCAGCACATACAGGAAACCTTCTTCGCAGGTTCCGGGAGGCATCGGCAGGTTGACCGTCATACCGAAAGCATTCGGGCCGCCCAGTTCGTCCGGAAAACCTGACCCCGGGTACAGCGTGCGACCGTCCTGGTGCATCGAAATGAACAGAATGTCCGGGTCGTGCCAGAAAATGTCTTGCGAACCATCGCCGTGATGGCAGTCGGTATCAACAATCGCAATCCGGCGAACACCATACTTGTGGCGGATGTACTCGACCATGATCGCT
>JAYFNP010000150.1:0-8721 GCA_034933385.1 Burkholderiaceae bacterium
TATATTTTTACTCGCAGCCAGGCAAAAACAGGCCAAACCGTGGTCGCCGCGACTGCCAGCGCGCCGCGAAGCCGGTCAACTGTTTGGGCGCCACTAGTCCGGGCTGTCCGGGCGAAACCGGGTGGCAACCGGCCGGCTCTGCACGACGTTGTCGCCGACCAGCGTCACCACCAGTTCACCCAGCGTTTCCGGATGCCAGGCAGCAAACCGGTTCTTCAGCGTCACCTCGACTTGCTGCCGCGGTTTCAATTCGACCACCTGAAACTGTTGCTGCACCTGCGGCTCGCCGCTGGAATAAACACCGGGATGCGTCAGACCAAGATACAGGCAGGTCAGATTCACCCGCCGCGTTTTGTCTGCCTGATTCTTCAGGCCGACACGCACCCTGAACTGGCCGGCATGCGGCGTCGTGGCCTCAAACACTGGCTGGATCGATGTGATTCCCACCTCAGCTGCCATGGCGGACGAACATAGCGTCAACATCGCAAGGAAGGCAAATCCGGCCCGTAGCATTGGGTTCCAGTATTTCATGACTCCTCCTGCCGGTTCGTTGAATATCGGTTACGCCTGACGCGCTGAAGCGATCAATCTTAGTCCCAGCACCGCCATCACACCACCAGCCGAACGGTCGATCCACGCCTTGTAACGCAGATAGGCGGCGCGTGGCTGAGTCGACGACAGCACCGTCGCCACCAGCACATACCAGCCGCATTCGATCATGAAAATGGCCGAGATGATGCACAGGTTGAGCAGCAGCGAGAAATCATGAAACTGGAACGCAGCAAAAATGCTGGCGTAAAAAACCGCCGCCTTCGGGTTGCTGAGCTGCGTTGCCAGCCCAGTCCAGAATGCGCGCTTGCTATCCTGCGTTGGCGTTCCATCGACCGCGACAGCCAGCTCGAGCGGCTGTGCAGCGCCAGTCCAGATGCGGTAGCCCAGATAGACAAGATACAGCCCGCCGGCCAGTTTCAGCACCAGATACAGGCTGGGAACCGCCGCGAACAGCGCTTGCAGACCCGCCAGCGCGGCCACGGTGTAGATCACCCCGCCGATGCCAATGCCGAATGCCGCGGCGATACCGTTCGCGCGCGACGTGGCCACCGAAGTGCGTGCCACCATCAGGAAAGTCGGCCCCGGGCTGACGGCACCGATCGCTACCGCACCGACAATGCCCAACAACGTAAAAAATTCCTGCACATCCGTCTCCTTCGATGATCGTTCGGCAAAACGGCTATTTTACGACGCCGGACGGGCCAATCGGCGCAGGTTACCGACCGTTTCGCGGCACTCCGTCAAACAATGGCTGCAGCGCCGCAAGCAAATCATCCGGAGTCGCCACCTGACCATTTTCCGCCCAAGCCGCCTCAAACTCGGCGATCTCGACGCCAACTATTTCGTTTTCCGCCAGCCGTTCGCAACAGGCGCGCAAATCGTCCAGCGACAATCCGCCCGGTACTCGATATTCGGTCGGCACGATGCCCGGTTGCAGCACGTCGCAATCGATGTGAATGTAAACCGGCCGGTTGCCGATGGCGGCACGCAATCGCGCGCTCAGATCCTTACCCAGTGGCACGTTCAACAAAGTGCCGGCATCGATCAGCACCTGCTCGGCCGGATCGATAGCGCGCGCGCCGACCAGCACGATATTCGACAGGGGTAAACCGCTGCCCAATCCGGAATTCCACAACCCGGCAGCAGCGCTCAACACCATCCCGCCGAGATATCCGGAGGTGGTCGTCGCCGGCGTATGCGCGTCGGCATGCGCATCGAACCAGACAACCAGCGCATCTGGACGATGCCGCGCCACGACCGGCAACGTCGCCAGCGCACTGGCGCACCGGCCCATCGCGATCAGCGGCTTGCCGTTCCCCGACAATACACGTGCGCTTGTTTGGGCCAGAATTTTCAGATCGGATTGGGCGGCCTCGAGTTCGGTTTGCCAATCGGCGTTCAGCGGCGGCTGCGATTGGCCAATGAGGGTTGGTTGCTGGCCGAGGCGTTTCGCCAGCGCCTTACCCAACAGTGCCGCCCCGGCCATCGCACGCAAGTTACGGTCGGCGGTACGAGCCTGAAACACGATAAGCGAAAGAACGGGCCTTGGCAGCATACGGCGTGTCGGAAACGAACAGTAAACGGCTCTTATCGTATCGCAAACCGCTGAAACATTCCTGCTATTCGTCCGGTCAATTCTTTGCCCGGGAAATCGCTGCTCACCGCCGCCAGCGTTTCGTTGCTGCATCCCTGTTTGCGGAACATCTGCAACGCGTACTCCTTGACCCCCATTCCTGATAGCGTTTCAGCCAACGCCAGCAAATTTTCTTCCGAAATCAGATCCGGATGCACGGTGGTGCGAAATTCATGTGCAATACCGCTGTCCAGAATCATTTGCGCGCAAGTGAGCGCCTGCTCACCGCTGCCGTTCACGCCGGTGATGCGGTGGTAATCGGCAAACGGCGCTTTTGCATCGAATCCGACCCAGTCGATCAGCGGCAGAATTTCCGCCAGTCGTCGCGGGTAGGCACCGCCAGTGTGCAACCCGATCTGATAACCGAACGTGCGGACCTCACGCATCGCATGTTCCAGCGCAGGATCAAGTGTCGGCTCACCGCCGCTGAACACCACCGCGTCGAGCAAGCCTTTACGGCGTTCGAGCGTGGCGACAACCTCGTGCCACGGCATCGCACCCTCGCTGCGCACCTGCAAATGCGGGTTGTGACAGTAGGCGCATTGCCATGGACACCCTTGTACGAACACGACTGCAGCCAGTTTGCCTGGATAGTCGGTCGCCGTGAATGGCACGAAGCCGCCAACCTTCAGCTGGCGTGCGGCAGAAGCAATTGCTGTTTGCATGGTAAGGCAGCGTTCTGGTGGAAGGCCTGAAGCCCGGAATCAATCGTCTCTGTGTGCAATTGAGTCAACCCCGGTACCGGAATGGTTCCGGTCCGGAGTGTAAAACAACGCCGGAACATTTTGAAAAAAAACCCCTCCCTGGGTAAAAGGGAGGGGACCGAAGAAAGGCTGGCACGGGCCTTTGGAGAAGCTTACTTCCCGTCCCAACATCGGTGTGGCGGCAGCAACGCCCACCAATTCTCTGGTAACGAGATCAGTGCTTGGTCTGGCTGCAGGAGCAAGGCTCGACGAAATAGGTACGTTCGAAGAATTCGCCTTTCTTGCCAGTGTTGAACGATGACAACGGACGGTGGTAGCCCATCACGCGTGTCCAGATTTCGCAACGCTGGCGTTCAGCGTCGCTCAGAGTGACGACTTCCTGTAGTCCAAGTTGAGGTTCTTTCATTTACGCCTCCTTTGATGATGCGGGTGGGGTTGCGACTGTCATGCCGCTTTCAACTTCTTGCGCGCGATGATTTCCGCGTCGCATTTCGGGCAGAATTCGTGCTGGCCGCCGATATAGCCATGTTTCGGGCAAATCGAGAACGTCGGCGAAATCGTGATGTACGGCAGTGAAAAACGCGACAACGCCCGCTTGATCAGTTCGCGGCACGCATCGACGCTGGTCAGCGGATCGTTCATATACAGGTGCAGCACGGTGCCGCCGGTGTACTTGCGTTGCAGGTCGTCCTGCATTTCCAGCGCCTGGAAGGGGTCATCGGTGTAACCCACCGGCAATTGCGACGAATTGGTGTAGTACGGCATGTCCTTGGTGCCGGCCTGAATGATGTCCGGGAAGCGTTTCGCATCTTCGCGCGCGAAGCGGTAGGTCGTACCTTCGGCCGGCGTCGCTTCGAGGTTGTACATGTTGCCGGTCTCATCCTGGAACGCGATCATACGCTCACGGATGTGGTCGAGCAGGCGCACTGCCATTGCATGACCGAATTCAGTGGTGATGTCGTGCTGGTCATCCGTGAAATTTCGGATCATCTCGTTGATGCCGTTCACCCCGATAGTCGAGAAATGGTTGCGCAACGTACCCAAATAGCGCTTGGTGTACGGGAACAGGCCATTGTCCATGTGGCGCTGGATGACCTTGCGCTTGATTTCCAGACTGGTCTTGCCGACCGTCAGCAATTCGTCAACATGCGTCATCAGCCCGGCTTCATCGCCTTTGTGCAAATAGCCGAGGCGCGCACAGTTGAGCGTGACCACGCCCAACGAACCGGTTTGCTCGGCTGAACCGAACAAGCCATTGCCACGTTTGAGCAACTCGCGCAAATCGAGCTGCAGGCGGCAGCACATCGAGCGGATCATGTTCGGTCTGAGTTCAGAATTCAGGAAATTCTGGAAGTACGGCAGACCATATTTCGCAGTCATCTCGAACAACAGTTCCGCATTCGGACTGTACCAGTCGAAGGCGTCGGTGATGTTGTATGTCGGAATCGGGAACGTGAACACACGCCCCTTGTCGTCACCCGCCATCATCACTTCAATGTAGGCGCGGTTGATCATGTCCATTTCAGGCTGCAGGTCACCATAGGTGAACGGCACTTCCTCGCCGCCGATGCGCGGCACGGTATCGCGCAAGTCTTCCGGGCAGACCCAGTCGAACGTCAGGTTGGTGAACGGCGTTTGCGTTCCCCAGCGCGACGGCACGTTCAAGTTGTAGATCAGTTCCTGAATATACTGGCGCACTTGCTTGTAGTCGAGACCGTCATTGCGCACATATGGCGCCATGTAAGTATCGAACGAACTGAAGGCCTGCGCGCCGGCCCATTCGTTTTGCAATGTGCCCAGAAAGTTGACGATCTGGCCAATTGCGCTTGACATTCGTTTCGGCGGCCCGGATTCGACCTTGCCAGGCACACCGTTCAAACCTTCATTCAACAACGTGCGCAACGACCAGCCGGCGCAATATCCAGCCAGCATGTCGAGATCGTGAACGTGGAGCGCGGCAGAGCGGTGCGCTTCGCCGACTTCCGGAGGATAAACATGGTTCAGCCAGTAGTTCGCGATGACCTTTCCTGAAACGTTCAGGATCAGACCACCCAGCGAGTAACCTTGATTGGCGTTGGCATTCACGCGCCAGTCAAGCTGTTGCAGGTATTCGTTCATCGACGCTTCAACGTCGACCATCGTGTGCCGGTCGGCACGCAGTTTCTGGTGCTGTTCGCGGTAGACGATGTAAGCGCGCAGCGTCTTTTTGTGGCCGGCTTCGTACAACCCACATTCGACTGCATCCTGAATCTGTTCGATGTGCGGCGTGGCGTTGCCGAGATTGATCAGTTTTTTCAGTACCTCATTATCGGTGAGGCGGGTAGCTTCGAGTTCGTCGAATTCCCCGGTGGCACGCCCGGCTTTGGCGATCGCTGCCTGGATCTTGCTCGCGTCAAAAGGCTTGACGGAACCATCGCGCTTAACGATGCGGGACAGCAGGGAAACCGGGGTTGATGTCATCACGCCTCCTCTTTAAGCACAACATTTAGTGGTTCGGTTATCGTATGCCCACTAGATATAGGCTGTCAATATCAAGGAAACGTCGTTTGTCTTGCCCACGCAACGTTACGATTCTGCAACTTGACTTGCAGAAATCCGCGTCATGTATTGAATGGCCGCCACCTGGCGCCGCATTCCGCGCTTACTGCAAGAACAATTGATACAGGGACAGAATCAATTCGGCGACAATCAAAATAATGATGTACCACTCCAGCCGCAGCGCGTGGCGATTGTTGAGCACATCGAGTAGGGTCTCAGCAGTCTGCGAGATCAAATTCAGCTTCCGCTCCAGCGCAGTGTGCCGTTCCAGAATTTCGAACTCATCCTCGATCCGGTTGTAAAAACCCTGCAGCGCCGGGTTTTCCCATAGCACTTCAGGTTTTTCCGGAATGCTGACCCGCCCCACCATCACAAACTCGGACAGCAGCATCGTGCCGATATGCCGCAGCATTTCTTTTGCGTTGCCACTGATCTTGCCATGACGCTCGAGGTCAATCGCCAGCGGTTCGATACGTTCTATATTCTGCGCCACTTTGGCTTCATATTGTGCGAGCACAACGCTTTTTGCCAGGATGTCGGCGATGACCTGAAGACGCTCGACATCCACGCTGGAAATGAACACCGTATTGCCGCGCATGCCTTCCCGACCCTCGGGGTTGACGCGAATATTTACTTCTTCAAGTTCCGCGGTGGAATATGGACCGTTGATCAGGGATGACAACCGCTTCAGGATAACCGCTTCATGCAGCGGATCAGCGCCGAACAGGACGACTGCGCCATAACGGTACAGCACAGCCACACCACCTTCGATTTCGATGGTCAGCGGCGTCAGCGCAAGGCTGTCCGCTTCTTCCAACGCACGCAGATCGAGTCGGTTGCCAACCAGCAACGCTCGTGCCTTAAAATTGGTTTTTTCAGAGAGGTGAAGTTCGCTCATGCAAATGGGCTCCTTGGCGTGTTGGCCTGCGTCCATCGAATTTGGCCACTGGACAGTACAACTGTCCAGTGGCCAGAGCGACTATATTATGACTGCAAAACTACTGCTTTGTGACACATCAATCAGATCACACCCTGGGCGAGCATCGCGTCGGCAACCTTGACGAAGCCGGCAATGTTAGCGCCGTTGATGTAGCTGACGCTGCCATCCGGCCGCGTGCCATATTGTACGCATGCGTCGTGGATCGACTTCATGATGCCCGCCAGGCGTTGGTCAACTTCTTCACGGGTCCAGTACAAGCGCTGGGCTGCCTGGGCCATTTCGAGACCCGAAGTGGCCACGCCGCCAGCGTTGGCTGCTTTGCCCGGCGCGTACAGGATGCGTGCATCTTCGAACATTGCAGCGGCCTCGGCGGTCGATGGCATATTTGCGCCTTCTCCGACGGCGATTACGCCATTCTTGATCAAGGTCTTGGCATCGGATTCGTTCAGCTCGTTCTGGGTTGCACTTGGGAATGCGAGCTCAACCGGCACATGCCACGGGGTTGCGCCCGGAACGAATTTCGCGCCAACGCGTGCTGCGTATTCGCTGCAGCGGCCGTATTCGACATTCTTGATTTGCATCAGAATTGCCAGTTTTTCTGGCGTGAAGCCAGCTTCGTCGATCACGGTGCCACCTGAGTCGGAGACGGTGATAACCTTTGCGCCAAGCTGCATGCATTTCTCGACTGTGTATTGTGCAACGTTGCCAGAGCCGGACACGGCAACACGCATGCCAGCCATGCTCTTGCCAGCACGTTTCAGCATTTCGTTGACGAAATAGACGCAGCCGTAACCGGTCGCTTCCGGACGGATCAGCGAACCACCATAGGAAAGGGCGCGGCCGGTAAGGACGCAGTCGGATTTGTTGGACAACTTTTTCAGCATGCCATTCAGGAAACCAATTTCACGGCCACCTACACCAATATCACCTGCCGGTACGTCGGTGTCCGAGCCAATGTGGCGATACAGTTCGGTCATGAAGGCTTGGCAGAAGCGCATGATTTCATTGTCACTCTTGCCTTTCGGATCAAAGTCGGACCCGCCCTTGCCGCCACCCATCGGCAGCGTGGTCAACGAGTTCTTGAAAGTTTGCTCGAATGCCAAAAATTTCAAAATGCCCAAATTGACCGACGGATGGAAGCGCAAACCGCCCTTGTACGGACCAATTGCCGAGTTATGCTGAATGCGGTAACCCCGATTGACCTGGATGTTACCCTTGTCATCCACCCACGATACGCGGAACTGGATGAATCGTTCAGGTTCGACAATACGGTCGATCGCGGCTGCATATTGCGGATTCTTTTCGATGAACGGCCACAGGCTTTCCATCACTTCGGTCACGGCTTGGTGAAACTCTGGCTGGTTGGGGTCGCGCTGTTTGACAGAGTCAAGAAATTCTTCGAGGCTTTTCAGTTTCATTGTTTTCTTTCGGTTATCAAAGGAGTATGTTCTCGCCGCCTTGCGCGCGAGATCCGTCTGTTTGCCACCTCAAACAACCGTCCGACAGTCGAATTTGCTCTTTTTAGAAAACTCTAAAATTCCACTGTGAGCAATATAGAATCTTTCCTTTTGAGAATTATCCCAATATATAAAAAGGTCGTTTGATAAAAAGGGAAAAAGGTAACGCGACCGGAATATTAAATTGCTATAAAATGCAAGTCAACCTTTTTTATAACGATTAGCGGCAAAAAAAATGATTACTCTTAAAAGCCTGAAAATTGACTCGCGCCTTCACCGGCGAATCAAAATCAACGCGGCCAATTTGGGGATAGCCATCGGCCTTTACGCCGAAGCGCTGATGACGACTGCACTGAAGATGAACGATCTCGTGGATACCGAAATCAAACGCCTCGAGGCGGAAAACTCCAAGGAAAATGCCGCCAAAGACAACCTCTCGACCAAGTAATCTCCTGCCGGAGTTCCCTTACAACAACACCGGAGCCTGTCTTTGCGGGCATCTTTGCGCTCGCACATTACGGCCATTCCCCCTCATGGGATGCGCCTAATAATCGCTAACCCTATTCCAGTTAATTTGCTTAAATACCTCAATATTGGGGTCAGAGTCAAATTATTAATCATAAATGATAATATTTTTACATTTATGACATAATACCCCATTCGATCTGTCCCCAATATTTAAATTTACCGGGGCAAGATAATCATTATTCCTTTAAAAATTAATATTTGAAATGGTATTTTCCGATTATCATAAGGAATCTTGCCACCCACCGAATTAAAATAACGGACCGATATACACCAACAAACCCAAAAGGCCAAATATATGCCGTTTTTCGGGTTCGGCAATGTTCCGTCCCTGATTATTTTTTGTGCAGAGAATGAATTTGACTCCGACCC
>JAYFNP010000151.1:0-9228 GCA_034933385.1 Burkholderiaceae bacterium
ATCTTGCGGTGACGAACGTGCTCGTCCTTCGATACGTCTTCGGTCGTCAGGATCGGGCCGCACGGGAAATCCTTGCTGTTGAACAGCGCGGTCAGTTCGAACTTGTCGTAGTTCTTGGCATAATCGCCAATGATCTTCCACAGTTCGTTCTGGTTCTTGCGGCGTTCTGCCAGGGTCGAGAAACGGGGGTCGGTGGCCAGTGCTTCGCCGCCGATCATTTCTGCCAGTTTCGGGAAAATCGCTTCTTGCAGAACCATGTAAACATAGTCGTTCTGGCCGAACGGTTTACACGGAATGCAGTTGCCCAGCTGGCCACCGCCCGAGTCGTTACCGGCACGCGGAACAGCGGTCAGGCCCAGCGTCGGACGGCTGTATTCGGCCAGCGCTCCCTTGCCACCCATCAGACGGCCGTGGTCGCGGTATTTCACGCGGCACAGGTTCATTACGCCGTCGGTCATCGCAACTTCGACCATCTGGCCCTTGCCGCCGTTGTGCGTGCGGTGATACAGCGCGGCGCAGATACCAATCGCCAGATGCAGACCGGTACCGGTGTCGCCTACTTGTGCGCCGGTGATGGTCGGCGGATTTTCCGGGAAACCGGTGGTGGACATCGCGCCCGACATCGCCTGAGCGATCGGCTCATAGGCCTTGAAGTTTGCATACGGGCCGGTTGCGCCGAAGCCCTTCAGCGTAGCGTAGATCAGACCAGGGTTGATTTCGTTCAGTTTTTCATACGGATAACCGAAACGGTCCAGAACGCCCGGGCCGAAGTTTTCCATCATGACGTCGCAATTCTTGATCAGCGCTTCGAACGCTTCGCAACCGGATTTGCTCTTCATGTTGACCGTGATCGAACGCTTGTTGCTGTTGAGCATCGTGAAGTACAAGCTGTCGATGCTCGGATCATGACGCAACTGTACGCGGGTGATGTCGCCCGTGCCCGGCGGCTCGAATTTGATAACGTCTGCGCCCATCCATGCGAGCAACTGCGATGAAGTCGGACCCGCTTGTACATGGGTCATGTCGAGGACACGAACCCCAGATAATGCATACTTACCCATAATTAAACAACCTCCAATGATCAGTTAGTTATGCCGCTGACGCTTATTGCGCCATTTGTACTACGAAAAGAGTTGCCTCTTCACAATTTGTGCGCTGTTAAATTTTACCGACCGAGCTGTTTCCAAGGCCTAAGCTACTTCACGCACCGCCTTTTATTGTTACAGAGAAACATCCCGTTGACCTATCATATCCACCCTCGAACCACACTTATCACTTCAATCGTGTAATCCAATTCGGTAGCTCAGATATTTTTAAGCTAATTCCTATCATAGCCTGCGACCTGCCGTTGCATTCTTGACCTGAGTCAATTTTCAGCACCACGCACTGGCGTTCTTGACCAAAGTCAATTTTCTTGGTTCAATCATATAATTTCGTTCCGCACCCAGTAAATTCAAACCATGGCCTTGATTGCGAATCATCCAGAAAAAAACATCATTCGCGTACAGCTGACGCAAAACGCTGTGCTCAAGGAAATGACTCCCGGTGAGTTGGCTGAACTGGAGCCGTTTCTTATCGTGCAGGATCATCTGAAAGGCGATTGCCTGCTGCATCAGGGCGACCGCGATCTGGATGTGATTTTCGTGCTGGACGGCATTCTGAAACGCGCCGTTGCGAATCAGAATGCGAAAGAAATGATTTTGCGCTTCACCAGCGAACGCAACATGGAAGCGACTTACGCTTCCTGGAAATTGAACAAAGCGGCGCCGTTCAGCGTGATTGCGGTCACGAAGACCCGGGTTGTCAAACTGCCACTGGTGCAATGGGTAAGTTTCATCGAGGCACACCCGCGCATCAGGCAAGTGTTTGAACTGGAAGTGATGCGCATCATGAGCAGTATCATGGCGCATACGATCACCCTGCATTTGCTCGATGCGCCGGGCCGCGTGCACCGTTTCTTGCGCAAGCATCCGGATCTGTTCGACCGGATGCCGAAAAAAGAATTGGCCTCTTATTTGAATCTGTCCGCCGAAACGCTGAGCCGCCTGAAAAATCAAGGCAAAATCTGAAAGTAAATGCGCACTTCCTCAAGTTGCGCCGGCTGTATTGACTGAGCAACCTAATATGAATATCGTCATCCTCGCTGCCGGCATGGGCAAACGCATGCAATCGGACTTGCCGAAGGTCTTGCACCGACTGGCGGACAAACCGCTGCTGGCGCATGTGCTTGACACGGCGCGCGCGCTTTCACCGAATAAATTATGCGTTGTCTATGGCCACGGCGGCGACCAGGTGCCAGTCGCATTCGACGCACCCGGACTGGCATTTGCGTTGCAAGAACCGCAACTCGGCACCGGCCATGCGGTGATGCAAGCGCTGCCGCATCTCGATGACACGACTTCGACGCTGGTGCTGTACGGTGATGTGCCGCTGACAACCGCAGCGACGCTACAACACCTGATCGCCAAAGCCGGTTCCGACCAGTTGGGCATCCTGACCGTCAACCTGTCCGATCCGGCCGGCTATGGCCGTATCGTCCGCGAAAACGGCACCGTCAAACGCATCGTCGAGCACAAGGATGCGACCGAAGCCGAGCGAACGATCAGCGAAATCAATACCGGCATCATGGTCATCCCGACCGCAAAACTGAAACAGTGGCTGAACGCCCTGTCAAATAACAATGCGCAACAAGAATATTACCTGACCGACATCGTCGCGATGGCAGTCGCCGATGGCGTGCCGATCGTCACCGAACAGCCGGCAGCGGTCTGGGAAACGCTCGGCGTCAACAGCAAAGTGCAACTGGCCGAACTGGAACGCATCTACCAAACCAATATCGCCAATGCCTTGCTTGAACAGGGCGTGACGCTGGCCGACCCGGCGCGTCTCGACGTGCGCGGCAAGCTGGTGTGCGGCCGCGACGTGTTCATCGACGTCAACTGCATTTTTGAAGGCGAGGTCACACTGGGCGACCGGGTGTCCATCGGCGCGAATTGCGTCATCGCCAACACTCAGATTAAAACAGGCGCGCAAGTCCGGCCGTTCTGCCACATCGATGGCGCAGTCATCGGCGAAGAGTCGCTGATCGGCCCGTACGCCCGGCTGCGCCCGGGCGCCGCGCTCGGTCAAGAAGTCCATATCGGCAACTTCGTCGAAGTCAAGAACAGCCAAATCGCGGCCGGCAGCAAGGCCAACCACCTGGCGTATGTCGGCGATTCGACCGTCGGCGCACGGGTCAACATCGGCGCCGGCGCGATCACCTGCAATTACGACGGCGCCAACAAGCACCGAACGATCATCGAGGACGATGCCTTCATCGGCAGCAATTGCGAACTGGTGGCGCCGGTCACCGTCGGCCAAGGCGCAACCATCGGCGCCGGCACCACCTTGACCAAGGATGCTCCGGCCGGCGCGTTGATCGTGACGCGCGCCAAGACGACCGTCAAGGAAAGCTGGCAACGACCGGCGAAAGACCCGAAAAATTCGTAAAAAACCGGGGTATAGCCAAAAAAATCGTTGGATGGCCAGGTATTAAGCCGTCCCCCACAAATACTATGGGTAGTATTTTAGACGGCGCCAACGCCGGGCCGCCTCGCCTGTGGCACGTTGTCGCGGCAATCGCCGTTTTGGTTCCGTGTACTGTTGAACCGATATCAAGCATTAACCCTTTCTTAATTGCATTATCGCAACCCGCTGTGTAGGATTACACGGGTACGCAGTTTTGTCTTGGCATCATCAGGCCGCCCACGGCCATCGCTAGTCCCGTTTCACCGCTCCGAAGAATAAGGTCGGCGCCCGAACCGCCCAAACCATTGGCACCGGCTCATTTAAAACAGAAAAAGGGAAAAAGATGAAGATAAGAACGAAAACCGTCAAACCCGCCATGCCGAAAGGCCCGCTGTCTCCTGATCTGCTGAAAAAAATGGATGCCTACATGCGGGCGGCGAACTATCTGGCGGTCGGCCAGATCTACCTGTACGACAATCCGCTGCTCAAGGAACCACTGAAGCTCGAACACATCAAGCCGCGCCTGCTGGGTCACTGGGGTACCGTACCGGGGCTGAACTTCATCTACGTCCACTGCAACCGGGTGATCAAAAATCAGGATCTGGACATGATCTACATCACCGGCCCGGGCCATGGCGGTCCCGGCCTGGTGGCGAACACCTATCTGGAAGGCACGTACAGCGAGTTTTATCCGAACGTGTCGCAAGATGAAGAAGGCCTGAAAAAACTGTTCAAGCAGTTCTCGTTTCCCGGCGGCATTCCGAGCCACGTCGCGGCCGAAACGCCAGGCTCGATCCACGAAGGCGGCGAGCTCGGTTATGCGCTGTCGCACGCCTATGGCGCGGCGTTCGACAATCCCGATCTGATCGTCACCTGCGTGGTCGGCGACGGCGAAGCGGAATCCGGCCCGATGGCGACCAGCTGGCATTCGAACAAGTTCCTGAATCCTGTCACCGACGGCGCCGTGCTGCCGATCCTGCACCTGAACGACGGCAAGATCGCCGGTCCGTGCATGCTGGCGCGCATTCCGAAAGAAGAACTGGATGCGCTGTTCACCGGCTACGGCTACAAGGTGCATTACGTCGAAGGCGACGACTTGCCCGGCATCCACCAGCGGATGGCGACGACCATGGACACGGTGATCGCCGAAATCACGAAAATCCAGAAAGAGGCGCGCAGCAAGGGTTTCAAGCAACGTCCGCACGGGCCGATGATCATCCTGCGCACGCCCAAAGGCTGGACTGGCCCGGCGGTGGTCGACGGCAAAAAGGTCGAAGGCACGTTCCGGGCGCATCAGGTGCCGCTGGCCGAACTGGCGAAACGCCCGGATCATATCAAGCAGCTCGAACAATGGATGAAGAGCTACAAAGCCAATGAACTGTTCGATCAGAATGGCACGCTGCTGCCGGAACTGGCCGAACTCGCTCCCAAGGGCCAGCGACGCATGGGCGCAAATCCGCATGCGAATGGCGGCATCCTGATGCGAGATCTGAAGATGCCGGATTTCCGCCAGTATGAAGTCAAGTTCGAGAAGCCTGGCACGGTCGAAGCAGAAGCGACCCGCGTTCAGGGCGCGTTCATCCGCGACGTGATGAAGGCGAACATGGACAACTTCCGCGTATTCAGCCCGGACGAAACCAACTCGAATCGCTGGAATGCGGTGATGGAAGTCAGCAACCGCACCTGGACCGAGAAAATCTATCCCTATGACGACCATCTGGCGCCGGATGGACGGGTGATGGAAGTGCTGAGTGAGCACCAATGCCAGGGCTGGCTCGAAGGTTACCTGCTGACCGGCCGCCACGGCTTTTTCTCGTGCTATGAAGCATTCATCCACATCATCGATTCGATGTTCAACCAGCACGCGAAGTGGCTGGAAATCTCGCGCCGCATCCCGTGGCGCCGGCAGATCCCGTCGCTGAACTATCTGCTGTCGTCGCACGTCTGGCGCCAGGATCACAACGGCCTGAGCCACCAGAATCCGGGCTTCCTCGATCATGTGATGAACAAGAAACCGACCATCACCCGGGTCTACCTGCCGCCGGATGCGAATACGCTGCTGTCGGTCACCAATCACTGCCTGAAGAGCCGGCATTACGTCAACGTCGTGGTTGCCGGCAAGCAGCCGGCGCTGCAATACCTGACGATGGACGAAGCGGTCAAGCATTGCACGGTCGGCCTCGGCATCTGGGACTGGGCCAGCAACGACCAGGGCGGCGAACCCGACGTGGTGATGGCGTGCGCCGGCGACGTGCCGACGCTGGAAACGCTGGCAGCAGTCGAAATCATGCGCGAACACATCCCGGGGCTGAAGATCCGCGTAGTCAATGTGGTTGATTTGATGACACTCCAGCCGCAATCCGAGCATCCGCACGGCCTGTCCGACAAGGACTTCGACATGATGTTCACCAAGGACAAGCCGATCGTGTTCGCGTTCCACGGCTATCCGTGGCTGATCCACCGGCTCACCTACCGTCGCACCAACCACAAGAACCTGCATGTGCGCGGCTACAAGGAAGAAGGCACCACCACCACGCCGTTCGACATGGTGGTGATGAACGACCTGGATCGCTTCCATCTGGTGATGGACGTGATCGACCGGCTGCCGCAACTCGGTTCCAGCGCTGCCTATCTGCAAAAGCTGATGCGTGACCGGTTGCTGGAGCACAAGGCCTATGTGGCGCAATATGGCGACGACATGCCGGAGATTCGCGACTGGAAATGGGGGCAAGGGCGTTCCGGAAAGAAGGGCAAATCGAAAAAATAAGCCCGATTGACGTAAAATACCCGCCAGGCTCGGTTCCACTGTGGAATCGAGCCTGTTTTTGTTTAACCGTCATGGATCGGGCAAGCTTATGTGCGGCATCGTCGGCGCCATTGCGCAACGCAACATCACTCCTGTCTTGATTGAAGGCCTGAAACGGCTGGAATATCGCGGCTACGATTCCTGCGGCATTGCGCTGCGGGTCGATGGCGAACTGCAGCGCGCGCGCAGCACCGCGCGGGTCGCCGAACTGGAAAAACAAGTCGGCGAAACCAGACAGGCCGGCCTGCTCGGCATCGCGCACACCCGCTGGGCAACCCACGGTGCGCCGACTTCGAACAATGCCCACCCGCATTTTTCGCGCGGCCGGATTGCACTGGTACACAACGGCATCATCGAAAACCATGACGAACTGCGCGCCGAACTGAAAGGCCTCGGCTACGAATTCGAAAGCCAGACCGATACCGAAGTCATCGCCCATCTGATCGACCACCTGTACACCGGCGACCTGTGCCTCGCCGTCAAGCAGGCAGTCAAGCGGCTGAACGGTGCTTACGCGATTGCAGTCATCTGCCGCGACGAACCGGATCGGATCGTCGGCGCACGCGCCGGCTCGCCGTTGATCGTCGGCATCGGTAACGGCGAGAACTTCCTCGCCTCGGACGCGCTGGCGCTGGCCGGCACCACCGACCAGATCATATACCTGGAAGAAGGCGACGTCGCCGATTTGCACCTGGACAGCTATCGCATCACCGACGTTCACGGTCGGACAGTACTGCGTGAAGTGCGCACGGTACAAGCCTATACCGCGGCAGCCGATCTCGGCCCGTACCGGCATTACATGCAAAAGGAAATCTTCGAGCAGCCGCGCGCAATCGCCGACACGCTCGAAGGCGTCGGCAGTTTCGTGCCGGAACTGTTCGGTGCCAGCGCCGGCGAAATTTTCCGGAAAACCGATTCGGTGCTGATTCTCGCCTGCGGCACCAGCTACTATGCCGGCCTGACCGCCAAATACTGGATCGAGTCCATCGCCAAGCTTCCGGTCAGCGTCGAAATCGCCAGCGAATACCGCTACCGCGACAGCGTGCCCAACCCGAACACGCTGGTCATCACCATTTCGCAAAGCGGCGAAACCGCTGACACGCTGGCCGCGCTGCGCCATGCACGCGAACAGGGGATGGAAAACACGCTAACGATCTGCAATGTTGCCACCAGCGCGATGGTGCGCGAATGCGCGCTGACCTACATCACCCGCGCCGGCATCGAAGTCGGCGTCGCATCGACCAAAGCGTTCACCACACAACTGGCGGCGCTATTCTTGCTGGCGCTGACACTGGCGAAAGTCAAAGGTCGCCTGAGCGAACACGATGAAGCGGCGCACTTGCGCGAACTGCGCCATTTGCCGGCAGCAATTTCAGCCGTACTGGCGCTGGAACCGCAAATCATCGCCTGGGCAGAAAGTTTTGCGCGGCGCGAAAACGCATTGTTCCTTGGCCGTGGCCTGCATTACCCGATTGCACTTGAGGGTGCGTTGAAACTCAAGGAAATTTCTTACATCCACGCCGAAGCCTATCCGGCCGGCGAACTGAAACATGGCCCGCTGGCCTTGGTCACCGAAGAAATGCCGGTAGTCACCATCGCGCCGAACGACGACTTGCGGGAAAAGCTGAAATCGAACATGCAGGAAGTCCGTGCACGCGGCGGTGAACTGTACGTGTTCGCCGATGCCGATTCGCGCATCGCGCCGAGCGAAGGCGTGCATGTGATCCGGCTGCCTGAACACTATGGCCTGCTGTCACCGATCCTGCATGTCGTGCCGCTGCAATTGCTGGCCTATCACACCGCGCTGGTGCGCGGCACCGACGTCGACAAGCCTCGCAATTTGGCCAAATCGGTGACGGTCGAATGACGGATACCATCACTAATAGTTTGTGGCTGCATTAAATAAAGATGGACAGTGATAGCATTGATATTTAAGGAACTTTTTCTGCTGGATGCTCTTACCAAAACAAAGTTGTCTAGTACGCGCATTGATTATTAAGGAAAAACCACCAAAATCTCGATGATGGGCGCACATCCGAAAAATTGAGTAATAGGCAATTTATACCATCTTATACTTGCGAAACATAATTTATGGTTCGCGACCATAATTAGGCATAAGCCGTCACAGGTTTATGAGGCGGAATAGTATCCGAGTGGCGCAACCACAAGGGTAAAGCTGGAGAAGCGGTCAGTAGAGATTGCTTGCCCTAGCAACCCCCTTGGCTTTGCCAACTTCCAGCGAAACAATTTCACCATCCGCAGTCTTCCATGCCCCCTTGAGTACACCGCCGATCTTGCAGCACGTGACTGGCGCGACGAAAACGGCCTTCATGGCTAGTGAAACCGCAGCTGAATACGATGCTACCGTTGACTGATTCGCGCCCACCAAGGCCGATCATATGAAAGGCGAAGCGATTTTAGTGCCTGTTTTGTCCACCCTCAAAGTCTGGCCTTATTTCTTCAATATAATTTGCCAACGAAGTTTGATTGATTTTTCATATGCATCAAACAAGGATTTCTCATGGCAAACCAGACGGTACAGAGTCTTACCATCACCCGCCCGGACGACTGGCACCTGCACTTACGTGATGGCGATGGCTTAAAAAGCGTATTACCACATTCCGCCCGCCAGTTCGGGCGCGCCATCATCATGCCCAACCTGATACCACCGATCACAACCACCGAGCAAGCCTTGGCTTACCGTGAGCGCATTCTGACTGCCTTGCCGGAAGGCATGGATTTCGAACCTTTGATGACCCTGTACCTGACAGACAACACCTCTGCTGATGAAATCTGGCGAGCAAAAGGCAGTGGCCATATTAATGCTGTCAAACTTTACCCCGCAGGCGCCACCACCAATTCCGACGCTGGCGTGACCGACCTGAAGCATTGCTATAAGACGCTGGAAGCGTTAC
>JAYFNP010000152.1:0-4070 GCA_034933385.1 Burkholderiaceae bacterium
GTGCGGTTCCGTGGGCGCTACACCCATGCGGCACGACAGCATCACTATCTGCATGTCAATCAAGCGTTCGCCAACGTGCCTGGGCAAAACCTGATCCGGTATATTTGAAGGATCTCACTGGATGACTAACGCTCGGGACGGACACGAATCCATGCTGCTACCCAACAACAACGAACTTGACACCGATTCGCTCAACGAGAAAATCGCACGCACCGCCGGACATCGCCGTCGCCCCAAACCGCTGGCGACCAGGCCTGATACCGCAACGCTGACCGAAATCCCCAGAGATCCAAAGTCAGTACGGCGTGAAGCCATCAAGCGAATCCCAGTGCTCGGGCCGTTGCTCACCTGGGGATACCGGCAAATCCGCAATCTGACCGTGCCCGGGCTCGGCTGGAAACAGCGCATCCGTCTGGTTCCCGGCCTCGGCGCATTTGCGGTCTGGCTGAATGCATTGCTCCGGCTGACCAGCTGGCGCCAGCAGGTCATGCTTGAACTGGAAAATCTGCAACGGCAACAACAAGCGCAGGCAGAACGTTACGCCGCCCTGACCGAGCGACTGGACAACGACATCGGCCAGCAATTGCGGCAAACGGCCGAACAACTACGTCAGATCGAAGCGAGCAACGCCGAACGCGACAACCGTATCGGCTCGCTCGTGCAGAAGATGCGCCATCAGATGCAGGCTCCATCGCCGGCCGGCGCGCTTCAGGCGCCCGCTGCCAGCGCTCCAGCCAATGTCGATCTGGACACGTTCTACGTCGAATTTGAAGAAAAATTCCGCGGCACGCGCGATGACATCCGCGAACGGTTGAAGGTCTATCTGCCATATCTGGCGCATCTTCGGCAAAATAATGAAGCAACCGCCATCGACATCGGTTGTGGACGTGGCGAATGGCTGGAACTGCTGCGTGATAATGGCATCCGCGCTCGCGGCATCGATCTCAACAGCGCAATGGTCGATGCCTGCCGCGACCGCGGACTGGAAGCGGAATGTGCGGACGCAATTGCCTGGCTGCAAAAACAGCCCGAGGGCAGCCTCGCTGTCATCACCGGATTTCAGATTATCGAACACCTGCCATTTACAACACTGATTGCACTGTTCGATGCAGCGCTTTATGCATTGCGCGACGATGGTCTGATCATTTTTGAAACGCCAAACCCTGAGAATCTTATGGTCGGCGCCTGCAACTTCTATTACGACCCGACGCACCAGCATCCAATCGTGCCGACAGTGGCAGAGTTCATCGCCCGCCAGCGCGGTTTCGCACGGGCAGAAATACTGCGGCTGCATCCTTACCCCGATCATTTCCAGCTTAGCGCGGACAGCGAAGTCAACCGTCGAGTCAACCAGGCCTTATACGGCCCGCAGGACTATGCCGTTCTCGCATGGAAGAAACATGGAAATTAAAGCCATTCATCAATTTCACCCTTCCTGCAATCAGGGTGACGGCATCACCAACGGAATGCTGTTTACGCGCAAACTGCTGCGCATGCTCGGTTTCGAATCCGAGATTTACTGTGAAAACATTCCTTCTGCATTACGGGATGAGATACGACCTTGGCAGCAGCGCCCTGATCGGCCAGATCAGTTATGGTTCGTGCATCACAGCCTGGGCTATGAAAATAGTGCATGGCTTCAGCAGGTTTCGGCGCAGAAAGTACTGGTGTATCACAACATCACGCCACCCGAACTGCTGCCGGCCGACGGGCCATTCCGTCGCCTGAGCGAACTCGGCCGACAGCAACTGCAGCGGTGGGCACCGGATTATCTCGGCGCCATTGGGGATTCCGGTTACAACAGTGCCGAATTGCGCGATGCCGGCTACCGGAACATCGTTACCTTGCCTTTGCTGGTCGATAGCGAACGGATACGCAACGCGTCCTGCGACCGGACAGTATTAGCTCCGTTGCGCGACAGGATCAACCTGCTGTTTGTCGGCCGTATCTGCGACAACAAGCGCCAAATCAAGCTGCTCGACGTGCTGCGCGAATTCCTGCACTTCACCGACCAGCCGGTACGGCTGATCCTGGCAGGCGGCATCACCAGCGAAGCCTACCGCCGGCACATTGAAGCGCGCATCAGCGAACTCGGGCTGACCGATCACGTTTTGCTGACCGGAATGGTGCCGGACGCCACGCTGATGGCGTTGTACCGCACCGCCGACGCTTTCGTCTGCATGAGCGAGCACGAAGGCTTCGGCATGCCGCTGATCGAAGCGATGCTGTTCGACGTGCCGGTCATCGCTCATGCGACCAGCAGCATTCCGGACACGCTCGGCGAAGGCGGCTTGCTGCTCAAGGACGATGTCCCGCGCCAAACCGCCGCACTGCTGCACCTGTTGATGTCTGAACCGGCGCTGCGACGACGCGTGATTGCCGGACAACGGCGCAACCTGCGCCGCTTTGCACGTTCGCCGCTATTGCAGCAACTGGCTAACTACCTAACCGAATTGGGCATTCCTGTGCCGCAACCGCCGGCACCGCATGAACCAACCGAAGTACGCGCTTACTGGCAGGTTGAAGGGCCATTCGATTCCAGCTACAGCCTGGCGATCGTCAACCGTGAACTGGCGCGCGCCCTTTCCCGGCGTGGTCAGGATGTCGGCCTGCGCAGCATGGAAGGGCAAGGCGACTACCCGCCATCCGCAGGTTTTCTTGCCTCCGACCCGGAAACCGGCGGATTATCGCAACGGGCGCGTTCCTCCGTGGAACCGCCCGACATCGCGCTGCGCTTCTGTTACCCGCCACACGTTGACGACATGCGCGGCACAGTCCGCACCGTTCATACCTACGGCTGGGAAGAAACCGGTTTCCCGACCGAATACGTGCAAGCGTTCAACCGCAAGCTCGATCTGATCACGGTACTGTCGCGCTTCGTCGAAAAAATATTGCGCGACAACGGCGTGCGCATCCCGATCGCGGTCACCGGCGCCGGCGTTGACCAGTTGCTGCAAGTTCAGCCGCAAACGCCGAAGGCGGACTTGCGCAGTTTCAATTTCCTGCATATCTCATCCTGCTTCCCGCGCAAGGGCGTGGATGCACTGCTGGCCGCCTACGGCAAGGCGTTCCGTCGCAGCGACGACGTTGCACTGGTAATCAAGACCTTCCCCAATCCGCACAACCACGTCGCGCAACAACTGCGCGAATGGCAGCGCAATGACCAAGATTACCCGCATGTCGTGCTGATCGAACGCGATGCCAGCACGGCCGAAATTGCCGGCCTGTACCGTGCCTGCGATGCGTTCGTCGCCCCCAGCCGCGGCGAGGGGCTCGGCTTGCCGATGGCCGAAGCGATGCTGTTCGGCCTGCCGGTCATCACCACCGGCTGGGGCGGGCAACGCGATTTCTGCGATGACCAGACCGCCTGGCTGTGCGATTACCGCTTTGCCCGGGCACAAACCCACATCAACATCGAACACTCCGTCTGGG
This sequence comes from Burkholderiaceae bacterium, assembly GCA_034933385.1. GTDB lineage: Bacteria > Pseudomonadota > Gammaproteobacteria > Burkholderiales > Burkholderiaceae_D > QZKY01. Next base: position 3,433 of record JAYFNP010000152.1, read on the forward strand.
CGGAACCGGATGTCAATCATCTGACTGCGCTGCTCAAGGAAGTACGCATGCTCACGCCGGACCAGCGCGCCGCGCGCACCACACCTGCCAGGGAGCGGGTATTGCGCGAATACACCTGGGAACGGTCGGCGCAACGCACCGAACAGGCGGTTGCAGCACTCAAACGGCAACCGCTGCTGCGCAACGAGCCACGCATCGGCTGGCTCAGCAGCTGGAATACCCGCTGCGGCATTGCCACCTATTCATCTTTCCTGACGAGTACCATCACCCGGGACCGCCTGACATTTCTGGCGAACCGTGCGACCGGGCTGGTTGCGCCCGACGACGCCAACGTCATCCGCTGCTGGAACCAAAGCCAGAATGAAACACTCAACGATACGCTCGACAGCATCGTTGCCAACAAAATCGACACCATTGTCATTCAGTACAACTTCGGCTTCTTCACGCTCGAAACGCTGGCCCGTTTTATCGAACGCCTGAAACAGGCAAATATCGGAATTCATTGTTTTTTCCACGCCACTGCCGAATTCATGCAGAACGGCCGGCGAATCTCGTTAGGCGACATTGCCGGCGCGCTAGCCAAGGCCGATCGGCTGTATGTCCATGGCCTGGACGACATGAATCGTCTCAAAGGATAC
>JAYFNP010000153.1:0-5884 GCA_034933385.1 Burkholderiaceae bacterium
GCCGAATAACCCATCAGGCCGATCCGCCAGATCTTGCCGGCCAGCGGGCCGAGGCCGGCGCCGATTTCGAGATTGAACTCGTTCAGCAGAATGCGCCGTACTTCAGCTTCGTTGGTAACGGCTTCCGGCACGTAGATCGCGTTCATTTGCGGCAAGCGTGATTTTTCTTCGACCAGATAGCGCAGGCCCATCGATTCCAGGCCAGCCTTGAGCGCCAAGTGATGGCGCTGGTGCCGTGCCCAGGCGTTTTCAATGCCTTCTTCCTTCAGCAACAGCAAGGATTCGTGCAGCGCGAACAATCCGTTGATCGGCGCGGTGTGGTGGTAGGTGCGAACCGTATTGCCCCAGTAATTGAGGATCAGGTTCAGATCCATGAACCAGCTTTGCACCTTTTCCTTGCGGTGGGTGACATAGTCGATGACCCGTTGCGAATAAGTGGAAGGCGACAGCCCCGGCGTGCAGGACAGGCACTTCTGGCTGGCCGAATAGACCGCATCCAGATCCCATTCCTTGACCTTGATCGGCGACCCGCCGAGGGAGGTCACGGCGTCGACAATTACCATGGCATCGTGCTTATGCGCGATTTCGGCAATAGTTTTCGCATCGGAAGCACAACCGGTGGAGGTTTCAGCATGGACGAAAGCAACAATGCGTGCATCCGGGTTGGCTTTCAGCGCATCTTCAACCTTGTTCGGATCGACCGGTTTGCCCCAGTCATCCTCGACAATGATCGGGATACCGCGGCAGCGCTCGACGTTTTCAATCATCCGTCCGCCAAATACCCCGTTGCGGCAGACAATGACCTTGTCCCCGGCCGATACCATGTTGACGAAACAGCTTTCCATGCCGACCGAGCCTGGACCAGAGATCGGGAAAGTAAGCGCATTGTCCGTCTGGAACGCATAGCGCAACAGCGTCTTGAGCTCTTCCATCATCTCGACGAAAGACGGGTCGAAGTAGCCAATAACCGGCAAACTCATCGCTGCCAGTACCCGCGGGTTGATGTTGGACGGCCCCGGGCCAAGCAGTATGCGTTGCGGTGGATGGTACGAGGTAATTTTTTTGCGAGGGGATGCTGCTGCCATGATTGTGTCTCGGTTTTGGGTTACAAAGTCTACCTTGCCTTACGGAAAATCTTGCCGCAGGGTTTGGCTCTTGTTACGTTTGCTGCCTTTTCTATCCTAGTGCTTATTGTTTGAGTGTTCACCAACCAGCTTGACGTGAGCTTTTTCCTCGTCCATCGTCTTGGCCAACAACTTGACCAGCGCATACACTGTATTGATATGCGGAGTCGCCGTGTTGGTGATCCGGCCTAATTCTACTACTGACCCGACCAGTGCATCAATCTCGGGTGCACGGCCGGCTTCAACGTCCTGCAACATCGAGGTTTTGTGCTTGCCGACTTTTTCCGCGCCGGCTATACGTTTTTCCAGCGGCACACGGAATTCGACGCCCAGCTTGTTGGCGATGCGTTGTGCTTCGATCATCATGTCGCCGGCCAGTTCCCGCGACAGGGGATACTGACAAATGTCGACCAGTGTCGAATGCGCCAGCGAACTGATCGGGTTGAACGTCAGGTTGCCCCACAGCTTGAGCCAGATTTCGGAGCGGATGTTTTCCAGGATCGGCGACTTGAAGCCGGCGTGGATGAAACATTCGGAGACCTTCTTGACGCGTTCACTGGTTGATCCGTCGAGTTCCCCGACCGGGAAACGGTCGCCCTCGATATGCCGGACCACGCCAGGTTCGGTCAACTCCGATGCCGGATAAACCACGCAACCGATCACGCGGTTGGGGTCGACCTTTTCGAGAATACGGCCAGTCGGGTCGACACTTTGTACTCGCTGGCCTTCATATTGGCCGCCATGTTTGTGGAAATACCAGTAGGGGATGCCGTTCTGCATCGTCACGATAACTGTCTCCGGCCCGAACAGTTTGGGTACGCTGTCAGCAACCGCTTCGACCTGATGCGCCTTCAATGCCAGGATTACCATGTCTTGCTGACCGGCTTCATCATAGTCGTTGGTGGCTTTGACGTTCTTTGCGACATGTTCCGTGCCGTCGTGCATGATCAGCTTCATGCCGTTCTTGCGGATTGCCTCAAGATTCGCACCGCGCACCATGAAAGTAACGTCATTTCCAGCAAGCGCCAGTTTGACGCCAACGTAACCGCCGATCGCCCCGGCTCCTATGATCGCAATTTTCATCTTTTTTTCCCTTATCAAAATTTTTTCAAAGCGGTTACTCACGCTGCCCACAAAGGCAGTTCAATTGCACCGTCCGACCAGTTCCCCAAATACTCTGGCAACGGCACAACCCAAGAAATTCCAGGAAATACAACGAGATTACCATTTCTGGTCAAGTCTGAACAACAGGCTGGCACCTCACTATTGCCAGAACCTTTGACTGTCTCATGCCTCCGAATGTTGCTTTGCACAAATATGGTGCAAATATAATTTCAAGTCCAAAAAACACATGATAACGTCAATACGATTTCATGCGAACAAAAATATACATTCAACGGTGCATGTCACCCAAAACGAAAGAATCATCCGGGCAAAATGCACGGATGATTTCTACCGATTTTTGCCCCGAAATAATCAGGACAGACCGCTGATCCTGCCGTCCGCGTCGACATCAATGCTGGCTGACGCCGGCACTTTGGGCAAGCCTGGCATGGTCATCACATCACCGCAGATCATGACGATATATTCGGCTCCGGCTGCCAGCCGCACCTCGCGCACATTGATCGAATGGCCGGACGGGGCACCGCGCAATTGGGGGTCAGTCGAAAACGAATATTGTGTTTTGGCAACGCAAATCGGGAAATTGCCATAGCCGTCTTGTTCCAGCTGCTTGATCTGGTTGCGAACCGCAGTGTCTGCCGTAACTTCCTTGGCACCGTACAGATTGGTTGCAATGATATTGATTTTCTTCCACAGGGGTACGCTGTCCTCGTACAAGAACTTGAAGTTCGAGGGCGTGGTGTCGATCATGTTGACCACCGCTTTCGCCAGTTCCTCTGCGCCACGACCGCCTTCGGCCCAATGGCGGGAGACGACTACCGGCGCTCCCTGACTTGTCATCCGGTCTTTCAGCAGTTTGATTTCAGCGTCGGTGTCGAGGGTGAAGTGGTTGATTGCAACGATGCAGGGCAAACCATAATGGGTCCGAATATTGTGGACGTGGCGTTCCAGATTGGCCATGCCTTTGTCCAGTGCCGCCAGATTTTCCTTGGACAGTTCGTTCAGAGGAACGCCACCGTGGTATTTGAGGCCGCGCACCGTGGTAACGATCACCGCGCAGTCAGGACGCAACCCGGATTTGCGGCATTTGATATCGACAAATTTTTCTGCCCCGAGGTCGGCGCCAAAACCGCCTTCGGTCACGACATAGTCAGCCAGTTTCAATGCGGATTGCGTGGCAATCACCGAGTTGCAGCCGTGAGCGATGTTCGCGAATGGGCCGCCGTGGATGAAAGCGGCATTGTTTTCCAGCGTTTGCACGATATTCGGCTTGATGGCATCCCGCAGCAACGCGGTCATCGCGCCTTGCGCGTTCAGATCCTTGGCCAGAATCGGTTTGCGGTCACGGGTGTAGGCGACCACGATGCGGCCAAGCCGATCCTTCAGGTCTTCCATGCTGGTGGCCAGGCAAAAAATTGCCATGACTTCCGATGCGACTGCGATGTCGAATCCGTCATTGCGCGGGAAACCGTTGCCGGGGCCGCCCAGGCCGATGGCGATGTCGCGCAGGGCGCGGTCGTTCATGTCGATTGCGCGGCGCCAGACGATGCGTCGCACGTCAATCCCCAGTTCGTTGCCGTGAAACACATGATTGTCGATCAGCGCAGCCAGCAGGTTGTTGGCCAGTGCCACCGCATTGATATCGCCAGTGAAGTGCAGGTTGATGTCATCCATCGGGACAACTTGCGCATAACCGCCGCCAGCAGCGCCGCCTTTCATGCCGAATACCGGGCCAAGAGACGGTTCGCGCAGGCAAATGATGGTTTTTTTGCCGATGCGGTTCAATGCGTCCCCCAAACCAACCGTGGTGGTGGTCTTGCCCTCGCCAGCAGGCGTCGGGTTGATGGCAGTCATCAGGATCAACTTGCCGTTCGGCTTGTCTTTCAGGGTTTCCAGGAACTCCAGCGAGATTTTGGCTTTCCAGTGACCATATGGCTCGAGGTATTCTTCGTCAATGCCGAGCTTTTGCGCAACTTGGGCGATACGGAGCATTTTAGCGCTCTGCGCAATTGCAATGTCTGTCGTCATGTTGTAATCCTTCCTTCTATTGGGTAAGGGGCAGCAACCAAGATAATCTCGAAGCAATTCCCGCAGCAATATTTGATTATACAAGCTAGCTAATGCAGCAACAAGGTAGACGCGGCGCAGGTATCCGGGGGGATGCCGCCGTAGAGACTGACTGGGCCGGGAACCGCGCGTGATCCCGAAAGGGATGGGGCAGAGCCGGTTGCATCGGTTAAAATGGGCGGCGTTTTTTCATGTTGATGAACACACGGAAACCTTGAAACCATGCTGGATACCCTGACACAACGTCTTGCCAAAGCCGTCAAGACGCTGCGCGGCGAAGCGCGTCTGACCGAATCGAATACTGCCGACATGCTGCGCGAAGTGCGGCTTGCACTGCTTGAAGCCGACGTGGCTTTGCCCGCTGTGCGCGAATTTATCTCACGGGTCAGGCAGAAGGCGATGGGCGAGGAGGTCATCGCCTCGCTTTCTCCCGGTCAGGCGCTGGTCGGCGTGGTACAGCAGGAACTGGCGGCGATCATGGGCGCCGATTTTGGCCCCAAGGCATCCGAACTGAGTTTCGCCACTCAGCCACCGGCGATTATTCTGATGGCCGGCTTGCAGGGCGCGGGCAAGACAACGACCGTCGGCAAGTTGGCCAGATACCTGCGCGAGACCCAGAAAAAGAAAGTGCTGACTGTTTCGGTCGACGTTTACCGGCCTGCTGCGATTGCCCAGTTGCAGAAGGTTACCGAGCAGGCCGGCGCCGATTTCTTCCCGTCGCAGGCCAGTGACGCGCCAGTGGCGATTGCGCATGCTGCACTCGATCATGCGCGGCGGCACTATCACGACGTGCTGATCATCGATACGGCCGGCCGGTTGGGGATCGACGAACAGATGATGCAGGAAATTTCCGCGCTGCATACGGCGGTCAAGCCGATCGAAACGCTGTTCGTGGTCGATGCGATGCTCGGTCAGGATGCGATCAATACTGCGAAGGCGTTCAACGACGCTTTGCCGCTGACTGGTATCGTGTTGACCAAACTCGACGGCGATGCGCGCGGTGGTGCGGCGCTGTCGGTACGGCATGTAACCGGCAAGCCGATCAAGTTTGCAGGCGTCTCGGAAAAACTCGACGGACTGGAAGCTTTTGACCCGCAGCGGATGGCGAACCGCATTCTCGGCATGGGCGATATCGTCGCGCTGGTTGAGGAGGCGCGGAAAAGCGTCGATATCCAGAGCGCGCAAGACATGGCGCAAAAGATCAAGAGTGGTGGCAAGTTCGACCTGAATGATTTCAAGCAGCAAATCGGACAGATGAGGAAAATGGGCGGCTTGTCGAGCATGCTCGACAAAATGCCGGCACAGTTTCAGCAGCAGGCAGCTAGCACAAACCTGAATCAGGCCGAACGCAACGTGCGCCGCATGGAGGGCATCATCAATTCGATGACGCCACAGGAGCGTGCCAAACCGGACATCATCAAGGCGGCGCGCAAGCGGCGGATCGCAGCCGGTGCTGGCGTGCAGGTGCAGGAGGTCAACCGGATGCTGTCGCAGTTCGAGCAAATGCAATCAATGATGAAAAAGCTCAAAGGCGGCGGCATGATGAAGATGATGCGCAGTCTGAAAGGCAT
>JAYFNP010000154.1:0-3962 GCA_034933385.1 Burkholderiaceae bacterium
CATTCACTACCAGCACCCGTTCGAGGCGGCTGCGGTTCATCAGGCGCTTCGCTTCTTCAAGTTTGGCGCCTTCCTTGACGTAGACCAGTTTTTCGCGTGGGGTCATCTTGGTGCGCACTTCCGCATCCAGATCTTCCTCGAAACGCAGGTCGCGGTTGGTGATGATGCCGACGACGGTTTTGCCTTCGACCACAGGGAAACCGCTGATGCCATATTGTTCGGTCATTGCAATGACGTCGCGGATGCGCATCGTTGGCGGAATGGTGATTGGGTCGCGCACGACGCCGGATTCAAAACGCTTGACGCGGGTAACCTCGCGCGCTTGATCGCGCGGATTCAAATTCTTGTGGATGATACCGATGCCGCCTTCCTGAGCCATTGCAATCGCCAGACGCGATTCTGTCACGGTATCCATGGCCGCCGACAACAGCGGGATATTCAGCGAAATATTGCGTGTCAGTCGGGTTCTGAGGGAAGTCTGGTTCGGGAGAATGGCCGAATAAGCCGGAACGAGCAGCACATCATCGAAAGTGAGTGCTTTTTGAGTAAGTCGCATATCAATTCCTATTGGCGCAAAAGCGAATTATACAGAGCTTCTTGCAAAATTTCCCGCACAAAAATTGCGTTCCGGTTAAACACAGGGTGCTGCCCTTTAACCGATACATAGTAGCAACAACGATGCGCGCATGCCAGATTTGTGCCAGAGAAGCCTCAGGTGTTTGCGGCTGCGCAAATGTTAAATTATTCCACTATTATCCGTAACAATTATTTTCCACAAGTTCTTGATTAACCTGAATTTTTTTGATATAGTCTCGTTTTTCCGATTTCTGGAACATTTATAGGAGCATGTTATGGCAAAAGTTTGCCAAGTAACCGGGAAAGGGCCGATGACCGGCAATAATGTTTCCCACGCAAACAACAAGACCAAGCGCCGCTTTTTGCCTAACCTGCAAAATCGTCGCATTTTTGTCGAATCTGAGAATCGCTGGGTTTCCCTGCGCCTGTCCAATGCTGGTTTGCGCGTCATCGACAAGATTGGCATCGATGCGGTGCTGGCTGATATGCGCGCCCGTGGCGAGAAAATCTAACTAGCACAGTAAAGGAATCATCATGGCGAAATCAGGCCGAGAAAAAATCAAGCTGGAATCGACCGCAGGTACCGGTCATTTCTATACCACTACCAAGAACAAGCGCACCACGCCGGACAAGATGGAAATCATCAAATTCGATCCGAAGGCGCGCAAGCACGTTCCTTACAAGGAAACGAAGATCAAGTAATTCCGCCGAATTGCTGAAGCCCCGCCGGATAGCATCTCGCGGGGTTTTTTTTCGTCCGGGCGATCGAGGTGTCGGGATCGATCAAGGATTAATGCAGTGGATGAGCGGTGGAGGCGGACTTTTGCGGTCGAAATATACTGATCCGGGTATGTGTAGATCGCCTTGGAATATCTGGCCATAAGCCCGTTTTATGGGGCATACTCCAGGAAAATATGAAAAAACGGCAGTTCCCTCGTCTTGGAGAACTGCCGTTTTGGCTTGGCGTACAGTATGTCAGCCGGTATTGCGCAATCCGGCGGCGATGCCGTTAATCGACAAGTGGATGCCGCGATGCGCGCGCGCATCATCGGTTTCCGGTGTTTCCACCGCTGCTTTGCGGTGCCGCTTGATCATTTCGACTTGCAAGTAGTTCAATGGATCAATGTATGGCAGCCGGTGCTTGAGCGAACTGGCCAGCAACGGGTTGCCGACCAGACGTTCCTTGTCGCCAGTGATCTGATCCAGATACTGGGTGGTCTTTTCGAGTTCGGCAACCATCCGGTCAAAGATCGATGTGCGCAATTTTTTATCGGGCACGAGCTCTGAATAACGTGCAGCGATTTTTAGGTCGGTTTTTGACAAAACCATATCCATGTTCGACAGTAAGGTCGCAAAGAACGGCCATTCTTTGGACATCGCTTGCAGCGTGCCGATTTTATGTTTTTGCGTTTTATCGTCGCTGCCTTCAAGCCAGGCTGAAATCGCGCTGCCGAAACCGTACCAGCCGGGTAGCAACAGCCGGCATTGTCCCCAGGAAAAGCCCCAAGGAATGGCGCGCAAATCTTCGATGCGGCGCGTCGATTTGCGCGATGCCGGGCGCGAGCCGATATTGAGTTCAGCGATTTCCGCAATCGGCGTTGCGATGAAGAAATAATCGGTGAAGCCGACGGTTTCATACACCAGGTTGCGGTATGCCTTGTATGCGAATTCCGACAGATCGGCCAATACCTGTTCGTATTCGATCAGTTTCTTCGCAAATTTGCCTTCGGGCGCATGTGGCATCAGACTCGCTTCGAGCGTGCCGGCGACCAGCAGTTCGAGGTTGCGGAAGCCGATTTCAGCGTGCGAATATTTGGACGCAATGATTTCGCCCTGTTCCGTCAGGCGAATCTGACCGCAGACGGTTCCCGGCGGTTGCGCCAGAATCGCATCGTAGCTTGGGCCGCCGCCACGGCCGACGGTGCCGCCGCGACCATGGAACAGCCGCAGTCTGACGCCGAAGTCGTTGAAGACCTTGACCAGCGATTTTTCCGCTTTATACAACTCCCAGTTCGATGTCAGGAAACCGCCGTCCTTATTAGAGTCGGAGTAGCCGAGCATCACTTCTTGCAGATTGCCCTGGCGTCCGATCAGTTTGCGTACTAATGGTATGGCCATCACTCTCTGCATGATCTCCGGTGAACGTTGAAGATCAGGGATGGTTTCGAACAGCGGAATCACCATCAGTTCTTGTTCGGCTTCAGTCGGGCCATTGGAAGGTGCGGCATCCTCATCCCACTTTTCGTGCAGCAGTCCGGATTCCTTTTGCAGCAGCAAAACTTCGAGAAAATCCGAGGTGTAGCGAGTGTGCGAAATGATGTAATGGCGGATGGCGCGGGCGCCGTAACGACGACGGATTTCCTTGGCCGCACGCATGATTTCCAGTTCAGCCGCCGTGTCCGTCGAATAGGTGATGAACGGCGAGTACAGCAGGCGCGGTTGGTTCAGTTCCGTCAGTAGCAGTCTGACCTTGTCTTCTTCGTTCAGTTCGGCGTAGTTCGGTTCAACCTTGGCACGTTCGAACAGCTCGGTCAACGTGCGTTCATGGATGTCGGAACTCTGGCGCATGTCGAGCGAAGCGAGATAGAACCCGAAAATATCGGTCGCACGGCGGATGGTCGCCAAACGCGGTCGGGTCAGTGCCGAACCCGCATTGGCATTGAGCGAATTGATCATCACGTCCAGGTCGGCTGCAAATTCGGCCGGCGTGGCGTACGGTTTCCCCGGGGAGGCTTCATGCCGCATGATATTGGTGGTGCCGAGCTCACGCGCGGTCGCCGCCAGTCGGCTGTAAATGCCGATGAGCGCACGGCGGTAGTGTTCGTCGACACGATGCGGCGAGTTGTCCGACGAAGCATTGGCCAGCGCCAGCAGTTCCGGGCTGACGCCGGCGAGCAGCGCCGACATCGACAGTTCAGCGCCGAGCTCATGGATTTCTTCCATGTAGAAATCGAGAATCACCGTCGATTGACGGATCAGCGCCTGGCGCATGGTGTCGGCATTCACGTTCGGATTGCCGTCGCGGTCGCCGCCGATCCAGCTACCCATCAGCACATAGGTGGACGACGGGAATTCGCTGTCCTTGCCTTCAACCGGGAAATGCTCGGCGACTTCGTGCTCGACGGCGTCGTACAGCGCGGGTAATTCGCGCAGGAAGGTTGTCTGGTAAAAAGACAGCGCATTGTTAATTTCGTCAGCGACTGTCAGTCTGGAATAGCGCAGCATCCGTGTTTGCCACAGCGTTGCAATACGGGCATACAACTGCTGCGTGTTTTCATTGCGCTCCTTCGGCGTTTGCATGTGGTCGCGTTCAGTCAGCAAGCGCGCGATTTCACGTTCCGCGTCCAGCGTACTCTTTCGTTGTACTTCGGTCGGATGGGCGGTCA
>JAYFNP010000155.1:0-7777 GCA_034933385.1 Burkholderiaceae bacterium
AATCAATGAATCGTCAGCCACTCACTCGGCAGCGCGGCATCTCATTGACCGGATTGATCCTGATTCTCATCATTCTTGCCATCATTGCAATACTGGGCATGAAAATCGTGCCGACGGTGATCGAATACAAGGCGATTTCGAAAGCGATTGTCGCTGCCAAGGATGCCGGCACGAACGTGCGCGAAATCCAGGCGTCGTTCGACAAGCGTGCCGACGCGGGCTATATCGAGGCGCTGAAGGGCACCGACCTGGAAATTACCAAAGTCGATAACGAGTACGTGGTCAGCTTTTCATACCAGAAAAAAATCCCGCTGGTTGGCCCCGCCAGTCTGGTGATCGACTATGAAGGCACTACGGCAAAAACAGGCGCCAAACGCGCCACAAAACAATGAAAGATCTCGCACCACTGCAACAACGACTCGGTCATGTCTTCAAGGATATGGCTCTGCTGCGCAAGGCGCTGACGCATCGCAGCCATAGCGCCGCGCATAACGAACGGCTGGAATTTCTCGGCGACTCGATATTGAACTGCGTGGTCGCGTCACTGCTGTACGAACGTTACAGTGGGCTGGACGAGGGCGACCTGTCGCGCCTGCGCTCGAATCTGGTCAAACAGCAGGCGCTGTACGAAATCGCGCAAAAACTCGAAGTGTCGTCTTGCCTGCGTCTCGGCGAAGGCGAATTGAAATCGGGCGGCTTCCGTCGTCCGTCGATTCTGGCCGATGCGGTCGAAGCGCTGCTCGGTGCGGTGTTCATCGATGCCGGTTTCGAAGCCGTGCGTCAGGTAATTCGCGGGATGTACATTCCGATCCTTGATTCGGTCGATCCGAAAACCTTGGGCAAGGATGCCAAGACGCTGCTGCAGGAATACCTTCAGGGCAAAAAAATCGCGTTGCCGCAGTATGTGGTGGCCGCGACCCGCGGCGCGGCGCACAATCAGGAATTCGAAGTCGAGTGCCTGATTCCGAAACTGGAAATCCAGGTATTCGGCACCGGCGGTAGCCGACGTGCTGGCGAGCAGGCAGCGGCCAAAAAGGCGCTGGAGGCGGCGCAGGTGCTGAAGGGCAAACCGGCGACGGCGGCCAAGAAGCGCAAGCCGCAGGAGGCACAGATGAAACTGGTCGGGATTGCGACCGTGCAGCCGGACGCGCCGGTCGAAGCGTCGGCACCCGACAATGACAAGTCGACGGACAACGCTGCATGAACACAGAACAGGAACGGCCTTTCCGTTGCGGTTACATCGCGATCGTCGGCCGGCCGAACGTCGGCAAGTCGACGCTGATGAATGCGCTGATCGGCGCGAAGATCAGCATCACCTCGCGCAAGGCGCAAACCACCCGCCACCGGATCACCGGTATCCAGACATCCGACGGGGCGCAATTCATTTATGTTGATACCCCCGGTTTCCAGACACGCCATTCGAATGCGCTGAATCGCACGCTGAACAAGACGGTGACCAACACGCTGACCGCAGCCGACGCGATCCTGTTTGTGATCGAGGCCGGCACGTTTGGCCAGGCCGATCAGCAGGTGCTTGACCTGCTGCCGAAAAAAGTGCCGTGCATCCTGGTGATCAACAAGTCCGATCAGGTTAAGCAAAAGGAAGTGCTGATGCCGTTTGCGCAGCAAATCGCGGCCAAGCGCGATTTTGCCGCGATTGTGCCGGTATCGGCGCGTTTGCGCCGCCAGCTCGATGCGTTGCAGGATGAAATCAGGAAGGTTTTGCCGGAAAATCCGCCGGTGTTCGGTGAAGATGATTTGACCGATCGCAGTGAGCGTTTCATGGCGGCGGAAATCGTGCGCGAAAAGGTGTTTCGTTTGGTCGGCGACGAATTGCCGTACACCAGTACCGTGCTGATCGAAAAGTACGAGCAGGAAGGCAATCTGCGGCGCATCTTCGCGGCGATTCTGGTCGGGCGCGATGCCCACAAGGCGATGGTCATCGGCAACAAGGGCGCACGACTGAAGGAAATCTCGACGCAGTCGCGGCTCGACATGGAAAAACTGTTCGGCGGCCCGGTTTATCTGGAAGTGTGGGTCAAGGTCAAATCCGGCTGGGCCGATAACGAAGCCGGCTTGCGCGCATACGGTTACGAGTGATGGCGGGAATTGCGCAGGTGCCGAATGCGGATCGCGGCGGGCGCATCACCAACCAGCCGGGTTACGTGCTGCACAGCACCTACTACAAGGAAACCAGCCTGATTGTCGATCTGTTCACGCGCGATTATGGCCGCGTCGCGCTGGTCGCCAAAGGGGCGAAGCGCCCGCATTCGAAATTGCGCGGCGTGCTGCAAAGCTTCCAGCCGCTGGCGGTTGGCTGGAGCGGCAAATCCGAATTGCGCACCTTGACTGCGGCCGAATGGGTCGGTGGACTGGCACCACTGGAAAAGTCGGCGCTGCTGTGCGGCTTTTACCTGAACGAATTGCTGCAAAAATTGCTGGCGCGTGAAGACCCGCATCCGGCACTGTTCGATTATTACGTTGCGGCGCTGCACGAACTGGCGCAGACCGAGGTGGCGCCAATTGCATTGCGCAAGTTCGAGCTGGCGCTGCTGAAGGAAACAGGTGTCGGCGGCGATCTCGCGACCTGCTCCGTGACCGGGCGAGCGGTCGAACATGAGGCCGAATACGTGGTCGATCCGGAGCGCGGTCCGCGTCCGGCGAGGACATCCGATGCCTGGCCGCGCGTCTCCGGCAAGACGTTGCTCGACATGACGCATGGGGATTATGCCGACGCGGTCACGCAAATGCAAAGCAAGTTCCTGATGCGCTTTTTGCTGGCGCACCATCTGGGAGGCGAGCAGATCAAGACGCGGCAACTGCTCATCGATCTGACGCCGTTGTAAAATGCACTTTCCTCCGGTTTTTCCCGGACAATCACACCGATAGAACAACATGAGCTTCATCCAGCCACAAGGCCCGGTCATCGAACTGGGCGTCAACATCGACCATATCGCAACGTTGCGCAATGCGCGTGGCACGACCTATCCGGAACCGCTGAAGGCGGCGTTGCTGGCCGAGCAAGCCGGCGCGGATTGCATCACGCTGCATCTGCGCGAAGACCGGCGGCACATGAAAGATGCCGACGTGATCGCAATCCGTCCGCAACTGGTCACGCGGATGAATCTCGAATCGGCGGTGACGCCGGAGATGCTCGATTTTGCCTGCACCATCCAGCCGCAGGATGTATGTCTGGTGCCGGAGCGGCGCCAGGAAGTCACCACCGAAGGCGGGCTGGACGTGGTGCGCTATTTCCCGCAGGTGCAGGCGGCGGTCAAGCAATTGTCGGCTGCGGGCATTCGCGTCAGCCTGTTCATCGATGCCGAAGTCGAACAGATTGCCGCTGCGCAGGAAGCCGGCGCGCCGGTGATCGAATTACATACCGGCCGCTATGCCGATGCGCCGGACGATGCTGCACAGCAGCGCGAACTGGCGCGTGTCGTGGCCGGCGTGCGTGAAGGCACCCAGCGCGGCTTGAAGGTCAATGCCGGACATGGACTGCATTACACCAACGTGCTGGCGATTGCGGCGATACCGGAGATCGCCGAACTGAACATCGGTCATGCGATCGTCGCGCACGCCGTGTTCGCCGGCTGGCAAAACGCGGTGCGCGAGATGAAAGCGATCATCACCACGACGCGGCTGGCCAGTCTGAAAGCGGGCCGATGATCTACGGCATCGGCACCGACATCATCCAGATTTCGCGCGTCGAGGCGGCGCTGGCGCGTTACGGCGAGCGCTTTGCCGAGCGCATTCTCGGGCCGGACGAAATGCTGCGCTACCAGCGGCGCAAGGCGAAAGTCGAGGCGCGCGGGGTACGTTTTCTGGCGACCCGTTTCGCCGCGAAAGAAGCGTTTTCGAAGGCGATCGGGCTGGGCATGCACATGCCGATGACTTGGCGCGCGCTGCAGACGCTGAATGCGCCGAGCGGCAAACCGCTGGCAGTCGCCAGCGGCGCCTTGCAGGATTTCATGACGCAGCATCGGTTGAGCGCACAAGTGTCGATTACCGACGAAGCGGAATACGCGGTGGCGTTCGTGATCGTCGAACAACAGGAGAATCCATGAGCAATGCAACAAAATTCGGCCCGGTGATGCTCGACGTCGCCGGTACGCAATTGACTGACGACGACTTGCGGCGCATCCGCCATCCGTTGACCGGTGGGGTGATTCTGTTCGCGCGCAACTATACCGACCGGGCGCAACTGACCGCGCTGACGGCGGCGATTCATGCGGCGCGCCCCGGCATTCTAATTGCGGTCGATCACGAAGGTGGACGGGTGCAGCGCTTTCGCACGGACGGTTTCACGCGCATTCCGGCGATGAAACGGCTCGGCGAATTATGGAACCAGGATGTGCTGCTGGCGACGCGGACCGCGACCGCGGTTGGTTACGTACTGGCATCCGAATTGCGCGCCTGCGGTGTTGATCTGTCGTTCACGCCGGTGCTCGATCTCGATTATGGCGCTTCGAGCGTGATCGGCGATCGTGCGTTTCATGCCGATGCACGCGTGGTGACACTGCTGGCGAAAAGTCTGAATCACGGTTTGCTGTTGGCTGGCATGGCCAATTGCGGCAAGCATTTCCCGGGGCACGGTTTCGTTCAGGCCGATTCGCATGTCGCGATTCCGGTCGACGAACGCGGCTTGAGCGAGATTCTGGCCGACGATGCGGCGCCGTATGGCTGGCTCGGCTTGAGCCTGACCGCAGTGATGCCGGCGCATGTGATCTACCCGCAAGTGGACAAGCAGCCCGCCGGCTTCTCGAAAAAATGGCTGTCGATCTTGCGGCAGGACATGGGTTTCGACGGCATGATTTTCAGCGACGACCTGAGCATGGAAGGTGCGAGCGTGGCCGGTAGCGTAGTCGATGGCGCCAAAGCGGCGCTGGGTGCCGGTTGCGACATGGTGCTGGTATGCAATGCGCCGGACAAGGCCGATCAGTTGCTGGCTGGTTTAAGCGTACCGAGCGGCAATCGTGCAGCACAATCGGCAGCGCGGCTGGCGGCGCTGATGCCGTCATCGCCGGCGCTGGCGTGGGATGCATTGCAACAGGATGCGCGCTATCAGGTCGCGATACAGATCGTCGCCGAGCTGGCAACGGTCTGAAAGGGTGTTTTGGGGTGAAAATATACTGGATGGTGTATTTATAAACTGCCGCTGAAATTCTGGCCTAACGGCATGAATTTGGCTTATACCCATACAAATTTCTTGATTTATTGGCTGTTCTGGCGGGCTGGCGATGGCGAATGACGATCTGGAAAATTCACGCGCGGCGTTGTTGACGGCGGTCGCGCAGCTGCCGAACCTGCCCGGCGTGTACCGCTATTTCGATGCCGATGACAAGATCCTGTATGTCGGCAAGGCGCGCGATTTGAAGCGGCGCGTTTCCAGCTATTTCCAGAAAACGCCTTCCAGTCCGCGGATTGGATTGATGGTCGAGCGCATCGTCCGGCTGGAAACCACGGTCACGCGCACCGAGGCCGAAGCGCTGCTGCTGGAAAACAACCTGATCAAAACCCTGCAGCCGCGGTTCAACATCCTGTTCCGCGACGACAAGAGTTATCCCTACCTGAAAATCACCGGCGAGGATTATCCGCGGATGGCGTATTACCGCGGCGCGACCGACCGCAAGCACCAGTATTTCGGGCCGTATCCGAACGTCTGGGCGGTGCGCGAATCGATGCAGATCCTGCAAAAGGTGTTCCGCTTGCGCACCTGCGAAGACAGCGTGTTTGCGAATCGCACGCGGCCCTGCCTGCTGTACCAGATCCGGCGCTGCAGCGCGCCGTGCGTCGATTTCATCAGCCGCGAGGCGTATCAGGCCGATGTCGCCAGTGCGACCACTTTTTTGCGCGGCCGGCAAAGCGAAGTGCTGCAGGCGCTGGAGGCGAAGATGAAGACCTTTGCCGCAGCGCTGGAATTCGAGCAGGCGGCGACGGTGCGCGATCAGATCGCCGCGCTGTCGCAAGTGCTGCAGCAGCAAAGCATGGACAACGTCGGCGATGCCGATATCGACATTTTGGCGGTGGTGGTGCATGGCGGCCGCGCCTGCGTGAATCTGGCGATGGTGCGCGGCGGCCGTAACCTCGGAGATCGCGCCTGGTTACCGGCGCATCTGGCCGATGCGTTGGATGCCGATGGCACGGTCGAAGCAGAGGTGCTGAAAGCGTTCATCGCACAGCATTACATCGGCAAGTTCATCCCCGGCACGCTGGTGGTGAATGTCGAATTCGACGAACCGGCACTGCTGGTCGCGCTAGCCGAGCAATGCGGGCATCGGATTCACTTGATATCCCAGCCGCAGGGGCAACGGCGCATCTGGCTCGAGATGGCGCACAAGGGCGCGGAACTGGCGCTGTCGCGGCTGTTGTCCGAGCAAGGCTCGCAGCGTGCGCGTACCCAGGCGCTGGCTGAGGCGCTCGGCCTGGAAGCCGAAGATTTGGACGCGCTGCGCATCGAATGTTTCGATATCAGCCATACGCAGGGCGAAGCGACCCAGGCGTCATGCGTGGTGTATCAGCATCACGCGATGCAGCATCGCGACTACCGGCGCTTCAACATCGACGGCATCGAGCCGGGCGATGATTATGCCGCGATGCGCCAGGTGCTGACGCGGCGCTACGAAAAAGTCGCGAATGGCGAAGGGGTGCTGCCGGACGTGGTGCTGGTCGATGGCGGCAAGGGACAGGTGTCGATGGCGAAACAGGTGTTCGAAGAACTGGGACTCGATACCGGCCTGATCGTCGGCGTCGCCAAAGGCGAAGGGCGCAAGGTCGGGCTGGAAACGCTGGTACATGCCGATGGCCTCGAACAGGAACTCGGCAAGGATTCGGCGGCGCTGATGCTGGTGGCGCAAATTCGCGACGAGGCGCACCGCTTTGCCATCACCGGCATGCGTGCCAAGCGCGCGAAAGCGCGGCAGGCATCGCGGCTCGAGGAAATCGAGGGCATCGGGGCGAAACGGCGGCAAAAACTGCTGGCGCGTTTCGGCAGTCTGGCAGGGGTGGCCAATGCGAGCGTTGATGATATTGCCTCGGTTGATGGTGTTTCAAAACAACTGGCCGAGAAAATCTACCAGCAATTGCATTAAAATGACGCCCAGTTTCGTTTCAGGCGCAAAATGACAGTTTTCAGAAAGGTTATCGAATTCGATAACAGCACGGCATGCCATTCAATACTCCGATTCTGCTGACCTGGTTGCGGGTAGCGCTGATCCCGCTGGTGGTCGGCGTGTTCTACCTGCCGGAAACCTGGTTGTCACCATTCATGCAGGGGATTGCCTCGACGGCTGTATTCATCGTCGCCGCGATCACTGATTCGGTCGACGGCTATCTGGCGCGCAGCCGCAACCAGACCACGGCGTTCGGCGCGTTCCTCGACCCGGTGGCGGACAAGCTGATGGTGGCCGGCGCCTTGCTGGTGCTGGTGCAGCTCGACCGCGTGAATGCGGTGCTGGCGTTCATCATCATCGGCCGCGAAATCACGATTTCCGCACTGCGCGAATGGATGGCGCTGATCGGCGTGCCGAAATCGGTTGCGGTCAGTTCGCTCGGCAAGATCAAGACCATTGCGCAAATGGTCGCGATTCCGATGCTGCTGTACTACGACACCTTGTTCGGTTTGATCGATACGCGCGTCTGGGGCGAATGGCTGCTGATTCTGGCGGCGGTGCTGACGGTATGGTCGATGTTTTACTATCTGAAAAAGGCTTGGCCACTGATCAAGGAGCATGGCGGTCATCTGGATTAGATATGCCCTTGACCCCGGAGGCGAAAT
>JAYFNP010000156.1:0-3339 GCA_034933385.1 Burkholderiaceae bacterium
TGACGACAGGCTCGGTAAGATGTCTGCGGAACGGATGCGCCGCTTTTTCCTCAAGGGCAAGGGCAGCAATGCCGGCATGATACGAGTACGTCAGGAATTGCGCGACATGATTACATTCAGGCAACTCAATTTGCTGGCGGACAATTGGCCGGTCAGGGGTGGGTTCGATGCCATTTTTTGTCGCAATGTGATGATTTATTTCGACAAGCCGACGCAAGGCAAGATTCTGTCGCGTTTTGTCACGCTGATGAAGCCGGATGGGCTGTTGTTCGCCGGTCATTCGGAGAATTTCCAGTATGCGTCAAATGCATTCAAGCTGCGCGGCAAGACGGTCTATCAGTTGGCCAGCCCGGGCGCGGCGAACGTGAATTCAACCTGTCGGGGATGAACGGATGAACAGCCTACCCGACAAGCATCTCGCCACCAACATCTACTACGACCGCGGTTTCGACATGGACGCGGCGAAGATTTTGCCGGGCGAGTTTTACTATACGCCGAAAAACATGGTGATCGTTACCGTGCTGGGTTCGTGCGTGTCGGCCTGCATTCGCGATCGTGTCAGCGGCATTGGCGGGATGAACCACTTCATGTTGCCCAAAGACGGTGGAGAGGGTGGCCTGATGTCGGCCTCGATGCGCTATGGGACGTATGCGATGGAAATCCTGATCAACGAGTTGATGAAAGCGGGTGCCAAACGCGAAAATCTGGAAGCCAAGGTATTCGGTGGGGGCAAGGTATTGCAGGGGCTCGAAGCGATGAATGTCGGCGAGCGCAACGCCCAGTTTGTGAAAGACTATTTGCGCACCGAAGGCATCCGCATCATTGCTGAAGATCTGGAAGATATTTTCCCGCGCAAGGTTTATTTTTTCCCACGCACCGGTAAGGTGCTGGTCAAGAAGCTGCGCCAGTTGCACAACAACACGCTGGCCAACCGCGAGCAGGATTACGCGAATCGTCTGATGAGCAAACCGGTGGCGGGCGAGTTCGAATTGTTCACCTAGCGTTAACAGCGTGTACATGAAAAACGGCGGGAAGGCAAAGCGCCTGGCGCCGCGCAAGGATGACGTCGGTCAGGCGGTTAGCGCAGAATGCAGCATTTTGAGCGCGATAATCAGCACGTAGGCGCCAAAAATTCGCTTGACCTTGTCACCATCCATACGGCTGACCAGCCGTGCTCCCCAAGACGCAAACACTGACGAACAGCAGACGATGCCGATCAACGCCGGCAGGCAGACAAAGCCGTAGGTCAGCGGCGGAAGGTTCTGGGTAGACCATCCGGCGACAAAGTCGCTGAAGGCGCCACCGATGGCGACCGGCACACCGATGGCCGAGGTCGTGCCGATGGCCCGCTTCATCGGCACATTGTGCCAGGCGAGGTAAGGCGTCACCAGGAAGCCGCCGGTCGCGGCGGTCAGGGCTGCGATGATGCCGAAGACAAACGAAACGATCAATTGCCAGCGCGTTCCCGGCAGTTGCCGGCTTGGCGATGGCTTGATGTTTAATATCATGTTGATGGCGGCCAGGATGACAATGCCGCTGAAAATTAGCGTCAGCGGTCTGGTCGGCAGCCTGCTGGCAATCGTCGAGCCAGCCACGCTGCCCAAAGCTAACCCGATGGCCATGATTTTGGCTATCGTCCAGTCGATGTTGCCCAGCTTGCGGTGCACGTTCATCGACACCGCCACCGTGACGATCATGCTCATCATGGTCGTGCCGAGCGCAATGTGCATGATGTGTTCGTGGGGGAAACCCTGAGCCGCAAACAGCATGTACAGGATTGGCACCAGAACCAGACCGCCGCCGACGCCAAACATGCCGGCGATCAAACTGACGATGGCACCGAGCAGCGGGTAGGCCAGCCACCAGACAGAAACGCTACTCATCGCAAAAAGAGAACTTGTCCATGATTGATTGCTCGTGCCTGCAGCGCTAGCTGCGGTACAGCCCGGCCTGCCGTCCTTCTTCCTGTACCAGCGTCAGCAGGATATCGATGGTTGGCGTTGGCACGCCAGTCAGCCGTCCGAGTTCCTGCACGGCAGTAACCAGCGCATCGATTTCCATTGAGCGGTGCCGCTCCAGGTCCTGCAGCATCGACATTTTGTGGCCCACCGCCTTGCCGGCGACGTTCAGGCGACGGTCGATCATGTCATCGCTGATGTGTACGTTCAGCGCCTCGGTCACGGCTTTCGCTTCAAGCATCACTTGTTTGCATAGTGCGCGCAACGCCGGATCGGTGGTGATGCGATCCAGCGTCGCATGCGTCAGCGCACTGATCGGGTTGAAGCAGACATTGCCCCACAGTTTGAGCCAGACATTCCAGCGGATCGCGTCGCGGATGGGGGCATCGAAATTGGCTGCAGTCAGCGCTTCGGCCAGTTTCACCACCCGTTCTGAGCGGCTGCCGTCCGGTTCGCCGAGGATAAAGCGGTTGAATTCGTGGTGTTCGATCACACCCGGCGCGATCACTTCGCAGGCCGGATCGACCACGCAGCCAATCGCACGCTGCGGCCCGATCAGATCCCATTGCGTGCCGCCCGGATCGACCGATTCCAGCTGGCGTCCGTCGAATTTGCCGCCATCCTTGTAAAAATACCACCACGGGATGCCGTTCATCGCGGTCACCATCGCGGTGTCGGGGCCGAGCAATGGCGCGAATGCGGCGGCGCTTTCATATGACTGGTGCGCTTTCAATGCACACAACACGTAATCCTGATGGCCGAAATCGGCCGGATGGTCGCTCGCCGGAATGCGCGCCACTTTCTCCTGTCCGCCGATCAATAATTTCAGACCGTTTTTCTTAATCGCTGCCAAGTGTTCGCCGCGCGCGATCACGCACACATCCTGGCCAGATAGCGCCAGTTCCACCGCCAGATAACCGCCGATCGCGCCGGCGCCGAAGATGCAGAATTTCATGCTGTGCCTCCGTAAAAACGAGGATCCGTTGCAGTCAGTGTAATCGTTGTCGACTTATATTGAAAATACTTTTTGCGTTTATTATTTATACCGATAAAATATGAATATCATCACTTCAGAAGTGGATCATGGACATCCGCCAGCTCAGATATTTTATGGCTATCGTCGAGGAAGGGCAGATCAGCCGTGCCGCGCATCGATTGCACATCGCCCAGCCGCCGCTCAGTTTGCAACTCAAATTGCTGGAGCAGGAACTTGGCGTGCAACTGATCGAACGCAGCACGCGCAGCCTGCAACCGACCAAGGCCGGACACGCGCTGTATCAGCGCGCGGAGCAGATTGTCGGCATGGTCGATGCAGCGACTAAAGAGGTACGCGAATACGATGGTGCGATGCGCGGCGTGCTGGCGATTGGCAGTCCGCCGG
>JAYFNP010000157.1:0-4382 GCA_034933385.1 Burkholderiaceae bacterium
GGACGATGCGCTGGCATCGGCAGAACGCCTGCGCCCGATGGTCGCGGATGTCTCCAGTGCGTTGTATGCTACTTTCCGTAACGGCGGCAACCTGCTGTTCGAAGGCGCCCAGGGCAGCATGCTCGACGTCGATCACGGTACCTATCCGTATGTCACCTCCAGCAACTGTGTGGCTGGCAATGCTGCGGCCGGTGCCGGCGTCGGGCCGAACATGTTGCACTACATCCTCGGCATCACCAAGGCCTATACTACGCGCGTCGGCTCCGGTCCGTTTCCGTCCGAACTGCCGCTCGATCACGGTGTCGGCCATCATCTGTCCTCGGTCGGGATGGAATTCGGCACGGTCACCGGCCGCGCCCGTCGTTGCGGCTGGTTCGATGCGGCCCTGCTGAAGCGCTCGGCGCAGTTGAACGGCATTTCCGGCATCTGCCTGACCAAGCTCGACGTGCTCGACGGCCTCGACACCATCAAGCTGTGCACTGGCTACCATCTCGACGGCAAGCAAATCGACATTTTCCCTGTCGGCGCGGAAGATGCGGCACGCTGCGAACCGATCTTCGAAGAAATGCCCGGCTGGAAGGAAAGTACGCTGGGCGTCAAATCGCTCGAGGCATTGCCGGCAGCAGCGCGGGCGTACATCAAACGAGTCGAGCAACTGATTGGCGTGCCAATCGACATGGTCTCGACTGGCCCGGACCGCGAAGAAACGCTGGTGTTGCGGCATCCGTTCCAGTAATTTTTACCTGAAAATATACAGGGCGGGGTATTTTAGAACCGCCGCAGAACACCTGGCCATGGCCGGGTGTTTTTGTTTATACCCCCAGTATTTTTGTCATTTAAGCGAAAAATCCACGCGGCTGGGTCCTTGTTTGTCGGCGCTGGCGCTGGGTTTGCTGGCCAGCAGGAAGATCCTCTCGGCCGGCGCGCCGTTGGCAATCAGCTTGTCCTTCACCGCTTGCGCCCGCCGGTTGCCGAGCGTGGTCAGATCGTCATCGGTCACTTTCGCATTCTTGACCATCAACTGTTCCATTTCAGCGACTGGCAGGCTCTTGGCCAATCCGATCAGGTTGCGCGGCTTGGAGAATTTTTCATCGCCATAGACGCGCTTCAGCAGTGCCGGATATTCGTCCTTCTTCACTTCGACGCCCTCTGCTGGCACCGACTGACCTCTCGCGACCATGTCCTTGAGCTTGAGTGCGCGCACCTTGCGGGCAATGCTGGCTCGTGCCAGCCCCTCTTTGTCGGTGACCGGGTCGGCGCGGCCGGTGATTTCCAGTTTCAGCGCCGGACGATCGATCAGCGCCTTCGACAGCGCGGACAGCTTGCTTTCGGCAGCCGCAGTGATGGCGACGCCTCCTGAATCGAAATTCACCCAGGACAAGTCTTCGCCGCCGCCGAACAGCGAGCCAAGCAGTGCGAACGGTGCAGTGACCGCCTTGCCGATCAGGTTGATGAACATCTTGACGATGATGCCGCCCACTGAAAATTGCGGGTCGTCGAGCGAACCGCCGATCGGCAGGTTCAGATCGATCACGCCGTTCCTGTCGCGCAGCAGTGCGACCGCCAGCTGAACTGGCAGGTTGATGGCGTCCTTGCTTTCAACCTTGTTGCCAAACGTCAGCTGATCGAGCACCAGCCGGTTTTCGGCTTTCAATTCGCGGTTTTCGACTTTGTAGGCGACATCGAATGACAGCTTGCCCTTTTCGATGCCATAGCCGACGTACTTGCCGGAATAGGCGGACAGCGGTGCCAGTTCCATTCCCTTGACGGCGGCTTTCAGGTCGAGGAACAAGTCGCCCTTGAGCGGGTTCACCTTGCCGTTGATGGTCAGTGGTGCGCTGTTGACCTTGCCGCGCAAATCGACGCTGGCGGTGGTGTTCGCGGCGGACGACAATCCGGTGACGGCGCCGCCGAGACCGACCAGATTGGCGGTGTAGTTCGGCCGGATGTAATAGTCGGAAAAGCGTACCTTGCCGCCCTGCATCGTCAGTTTCCTGATTTTGATCGGCGGCATTTTCTTCGCCGGTGTTTTTGCCACGGGCGACGGTGTCGCCGGTTTCTCCGCGTCACCTGTGGCTTTGTCCGCTGCTTCAGTCAGGCTTTTCGATTGCTCGTCGGCGCCGCGCACCACATCCTGCATGTTGATGCGTCCCTGGCGGCTGATGATCACGCGGGCAAAGAAATCGTTCAGTGCCACTTGATCGACGGTCAGCGAGAACGGTTCCAGTTGCAGGCTCACACCGCTGAACGACAGGTTTTTCCAGCTGACGAAATCGTTGGCGCTGATCTTGTCCACGGTGGCGACCTGGCCAAGTGCCACATCGCCCTTGAAGCCGCCTTTGAAACCGCCCGCTTTGTCTTGTGCGATTTGCAGCGTTCCCTTGGTCGAGACGTTGGCGCGGGTCAGCAGCAGGTTGACCTGATCAGTGAAGTACGGCTGCGCCGCGAGAATGTCGACATCCTTCAGGTTCAGCGTTAGGTCAGCAGATAGCGGCGCGAAGCCGACGTTGCCGGCAGCGGCGAGAGTGCCGCTCTGGTTGACGGTGGCTTTCAGTTCCAGTTTGGCCTTGCTGCCGGGTATGGTGGACAGACCGTCCAGCGATAACGACAGCGGCGCTACCTGCGTCACGGCCGGTTTTTTCAGGTTGCGGTCTTCCATCCGCGCCGACCAGTTGGCTATGGCTAGCTTGCCGACGCTTAAGGCAAAACCGGGTTCGGCATGGGGTGTTTTGCCGGTTTTGGTGACGGTTGTTTTTTGGAGAATCTTTCCGCGCTTGCCATGCAACAACTGGATCGTGGCGCTGTCAGAATTCACTTCGGCGACCGAGATCTCGCGCTTATGCAGGTCGGCGGTCATTTTCTTGACCACCAGATCGAATTTTTCCAGTCCGGCGGATAGCGGTTGCGCGACTTGCTGGTCATCGAACTTCAATGCGCCGCCTTTGATCGAGAATTCATCCAGTGCAAGTTGAATCGCCGGTTGTCTGCCGGCGTCGGCCGTTTTTTCGTCACTGGCGCTGCTGGCCGGCGGCGCGAGACGCAACAGGTTCAGCGTTCCGTCGCGTGCCTTGACCACATTCAATTCCGGGCCGATCAGGGCTACCTTGGCAATGTCGAACTTGCCGGAAAACGGATTCATGTCGTCGAGCGTGACCGTCAACTCGGGCAGACGGATCATCGGCTTGCCGTCGAGTTCGGTCACACGCACGTTCTTCAAGCTGGCGCTGCCTTTGAGCAGTAGCGCCATCGCAGCATCTTTGGGCTGGCGGAAACTGGCGCTCATGTGCACGTCCAGTGCGCCTTCTGGCAGCTTGAATTGCGGTTTGAACGGCAGGTATTCCATATAGTGTGGCAGCGCGATGCCATCCAGATCGAGGTCAATCACCGCTTCTTTGGTTTCGCCAAACGGGTGCGCCTTGCCCTTGACCTGCAGTGGTGAGCCATTGACTTTGGCGCTCAGCAGCGGTTCGACGAACACATCGACCTTCGATGGCAGCGACGAAATGAACGGGATGCCCAGTTTCAGTTCGGCAATCGTATGTGTGCTGTTTTCCGGCCGGTCGTCGAATTCGATCAAGCCATCCTCGATCTGGATGTTGTATACGGAAAAGCGCGGCGGCTCTTCCGACGGAGGCTGTTTTGCCAGTTCGGCCAGGATGTCGTCGATACTGTAATGGTTTTTGTCGGTTCGTACCAGATGTACATACGGCTTGATCAGTCGGAGTTCCTCGATCACTGGCGCGAAGCGGACCAGCGATTGCAGCGACAGGTTGACTTCCAGTTCATCGAACGAAACGAAAGTTGTCGTGCCATCCGGTTCCGTCATTTTCAGTTTGTGGATGGTGACCGCGAGCCGGTATGGGCTGACGTCGATCTTTTCGATCGTGGTCGGGCGGTGCAGCTTTTCCGAAATTGCGGTTTCGGCTTTCGACTTGATGATGCCGGGCAGCGCAAAATAGCCAAACAGACCGAAAAGCAGCACAAATATCATCACGCCAATGGCAATTCGTCTGGTCAGGGGCTTTTTGGCCAGCCGGATGACATTTTGCTGGAGGGCAGTTTTATCCATATTGTTTGTCTCCTGAAGATGACCCGTTAACGCGCCGCATGGTTTGATCGCGACAGTCCTTATTTTGCCGCACGTTCGAAAAGCATGCTAGTTTCATATTGTTGGTTGCCATGCCAAAGGTTGTAGGACAGGGTCGATGAGACATACCTAAATGATTTTTATCAATTTTCCTGGCAGGAATAACCGCGGATGCATCATCCGTTCATTATGTGACGGTTTTATTACGACGACCTGCAATATGTCATAAAGCTGTCACATTCGGCTCCTAAAGTGTTGCTATCCATTGTGGATAAACATAAGGAGTCTGACATGC
>JAYFNP010000158.1:0-3306 GCA_034933385.1 Burkholderiaceae bacterium
GGTCGCCAAACAAGTCGCGGAACGTCTTAACAGCGCCATCCGCTTGAATCCGGAGTCGGCTGGCAGCAAGATTGTCAACATGACCATCTGCTCCGGTACCGCCTCGACCGACATATTCCCTGCCGCAAGTGCAGATGAACTGATTGCCCACGCGAACGGCGCTCTGATGTCAGCGCAGAAAATGGGGCACAACAGCATCTCCCAGGCAATGGGCTGATTGTTTCAACCTTCAGATTGCCATACATGCATTCCAGAATACTTATCCTTGATTTCGGTTCCCAAGTCACCCAGCTGATTGCGCGCCGGGTGCGTGAAGCCGGTGTGTTTTCCGAAGTGGTTCCATACGATGTCGGCGATGCCTTTATCCGCGCTCAGGCGAAAGATGGCAATTTGCGCGGCATCATCTTGTCCGGCGGACCCAACAGCGTAACCGAAGGCGATACTCCGCGCGCGCCGCAATCGGTATTCGAAATGGGCGTGCCGGTACTCGGCATCTGTTACGGCATGCAGACCATGGCCGAGCAACTTGGCGGCAAGGTCGAAAATGGCAAGGTGCGCGAATTTGGTTATGCGGAAATCCGTGCCCGCGGCCACAGCGCCCTGCTCAATGGCATCAATGATTTCGTCACCCCGGATGGTCACGGCATGCTCAAAGTCTGGATGAGCCATGGCGACAAGGTCACCGACATGCCACCGGGCTTTAAGCTGATGGCCTCGAACGACGCCTGCCCGATTGCCGGCATGGCGGATGACGAGCGCAAATTCTATGCGGTGCAATTCCACCCCGAAGTGACGCATACCATCCAAGGCAAGGCCATCATCGGCCGCTTCGTACATGACATCTGCGGATGTAAGGTCGACTGGAACATGCCGGATTACGTCGCCGAAGCGATTGCAGCGATCCGCGCGCAGATCGGCAATGACGAAGTCATTCGCGGTTTGTCAGGCGGTGTCGATTCCAGTGTTGCCGCGGCACTGATTCACAAAGCCATTGGCGACCGGCTCACCTGCGTGTTCGTCGATCATGGCCTGTTGCGTCTGGACGAAGGCAAGATGGTGATGGACATGTTCGCCAAGAACCTCGGCGTAAAGGTCGTGCATGTCGACGCGACTGCGCAGTTCATGGGTCACCTGCAAGGCGTGACTGACCCGGAGGAAAAACGCAAGATCATCGGCCGCGAATTTGTCGAAGTATTCCAGTCTGAGGCAGACCGTCTAAAGAATGCCAAATGGCTGGCACAAGGGACAATTTACCCTGACGTGATCGAAAGCGCCGGCCAAGGCAAGAAAGGTCACACGATCAAAAGCCACCATAATGTCGGCGGCCTACCGGACACGCTGAACCTGAAACTGCTGGAACCGCTGCGCGAACTGTTCAAGGACGAAGTGCGCGAACTCGGCGTCGCGCTCGGCCTGCCGCATGACATGGTATACCGCCATCCGTTCCCGGGCCCCGGCCTCGGCGTGCGCATTCTTGGCGATGTAAAACCGGAATATGCGGAGCTGCTGCGCCTGGCCGATGCGATCTTCATCGAAGAGTTGAGGAATACCTATGTCGATCAACCAACGGCCGAGGGCAGCAAGCGCATCAGCTGGTACGATGCGACCAGCCAGGCGTTTGCGGTATTTTTGCCGGTGAAATCAGTCGGCGTGATGGGCGACGGACGCAGCTACGACTACGTGGTCGCATTGCGCGCAGTGCAAACGCAGGATTTCATGACCGCCCACTGGGCGCATCTGCCGCATGAACTGCTTGGTCGCGTCTCGAACCGCATCATCAACGAAGTGCGCGGCATCAACCGTGTCGTGTACGACATTTCAGGCAAGCCCCCCGCGACGATTGAGTGGGAATAAAAAACAATGGCGTTCAGAATTCACTGGGAACAACAAGGAATTCTGCTGGAACGCACCGGTGCCGAAACGTTCGAGATTTATCAGGAAATCATTGCCGATCTGACGCAGGATGCCCGATATGACGCCATCCGTTATGTGTTGTGCGATATCCGAAACGCTGCATGTGGGGACGAAGCCACCTTTTACGAAATAAACGAGATATTGGCAACGTTCATGTCGCGCCTGTTCAGCGAACGGAGCTTTGCCATCGCCAATGTCGTATCCGATCTGGCATCGGCGGTCAGTTCAAAGCATTACGCCACGCTGGCCACTCATCCTTTTGCCATATTCACGAACATGGCAGAGGCGCGCAACTGGGTGCAGACCTATCTTGAAAAGTCATAGCCATCCTGAAACAGCAATCAACCTGAGCTTTTACGTGACATACGCCATCAAGGAAATTTTCTACACGCTGCAAGGCGAAGGTGCACGCACTGGTCGCCCGGCAGTGTTTTGCCGTTTTGCCGGCTGCAACCTGTGGTCGGGACGGGAAACGGATCGGGCCACATCGGTGTGCCGTTACTGCGACACCGATTTTGTGGGCACCAATGGCGCTTTAGGCGGCAAGTATCCGAACGCGGAAGCAGTCGCGCAAGCGATCAACCGCTTGTGGCCAGTCGCTCATGCCAACAGCAAATATGTGGTGTTCACGGGCGGCGAACCGCTGCTGCAACTCGATCCGGCGCTGATCGACGCGCTGCACGGCATCGGCTTTGAAATTGCAATTGAAACCAACGGTACGCTGCCGGTGCCGGAGGGAGTGAACTGGGTGTGCGTCAGTCCCAAAGCAGGTAGCGAACTGGCCGTGACGCGCGGCGACGAGTTAAAAGTCGTCATCCCGCAAACCGGGGTGAATCTGGGCGATTACGAATTGGTCAATTTTTCCCATTTTTTCGTGCAACCGATGGATAATGGCGATTTGGCCACCAATACGAGGCTGGCTGTTAACATCTGCTTACAGAACCCGCTCTGGAAGCTGAGCCTGCAGACGCACAAGCTGTTACAGATACCGTAGTTTTTTGTTTCTTTGTTTCCCATGTTGACGATTACCCGCAAGCTCGAATTCGACGCCGGACACCGCATTCCGGATCACCACAGTCAGTGCCGCAACCTGCACGGACACCGCTATGCGCTGCACATCACGCTAACCGGTGAACTCATTGAACAGACCGGCCGCACGGACTCTGGCATGATCATGGATTTTTCCGACATCAAGGCGCTGGCCAACGAGCACTTGGTCGAAAAGTGGGATCATGCTTTTCTGGTCTATGAAAACGACACTGCAGTACGACAATTTCTCGACAGTCTGCCAAATCATAAAACGGTGGTACTGGATCGCATTCCGACGGTCGAGAACCTTGCGCAAATTGCTTTCGATACGCTCGGACACGTATTCAAGCGCGAAACCGGCCT
>JAYFNP010000159.1:0-2614 GCA_034933385.1 Burkholderiaceae bacterium
CCTCGCGGGTCAATCGTATCGCTTCCAGCCCGTTTTTGGCCTCGCCGGCGACGACAATGTCCTGGGTGTCGGCCAGGATCTGTTTCAACCCTTCGCGCACGATCGCATGATCGTCGGCGATTAGAACCCGGATGGCGGAGTTTGGCTTTTTCATCTGGATATTGTAAGGCGTAAATCAGGGGCCGCGGCCTCAAATATGCTGTTGTGTTGCCGGTTGTTGAAATGTTTGCGGAATGCGGATGGTGACGGTGTTGCCACCGCCAGGCGTCGGGGTGATCGACAGCTTGCCACCCAGGCTGTTAGCGCGCTCGATCATGCCGCGGATGCCGAATGACTGCGGTTTCAGCCGTTCGGATGCAGCGATTCCCTTGCCGTTGTCGATGATTTTCAGGTTGATATTGTTCCTCGTTTTGGCCAGCTGCACCGTGACACGTCTGGCATTGGCATGCTTTGCGATATTGGTCAGCGCTTCCTGGAAGATGCGGAAAATGGCGGTCGCCTGATCAGGGTGCAGCTCGATTTCCTTCGTGTTGGAGGTGAATTCGCATGGAATGCTTATCTGCTTCTCGAACTCCTCGGTTTGCCATTCGAGAGCCGCAACGATGCCGAAATCCAGGATGCTGGGACGCAGGTCGCTGGCGATGCGGTGTGCTGCCTCGATGGTACGATCCACCAGCAAATCGACATAGGCGGCTTTATCTGACAGTATCTTGTTGCTTGTCGGGAGGCGGCTGGTCAGTAACGCCAGCGCCATTTTTATCGCCGTCAGGTTGCCGCCGAGATCGTCATGGATTTCCCTGGCCATGCGGGTGCGTTCCTGTTCCTTGACATGCTCGATGTGAGCGGACAATTCGGCCAGCCGGGTGCGCGAACGCTTGATTTCGATTTTTTCCAGTTTTCCCTGCGTGATGTTGGTCATGATGCCGTCCCATTGGACGCTGCCGTTCGCCAGCAGCTGTGGCGTCGCGCGCAGGTTGATCCATTTGGTGTCTTTCCATTCGTCGATCCAGATGCGGCCTTCCCAGTTCCAGTCCTTGCGATCGTGCGCCGAGAGTTCCATCGACTCGGAATAGGACGCGCGATCATCCGGCAGGATTAAATCCACAAACTGTTCAGGTTGGGCGTAGAGCTGTTCGGCGGTCAAACCGAGCAGTGGATGGCAGCCGTCGCTCAGGTAATTGAATGAAAACACGCCATCCGGATGCAGCACCGATTGATAGACCAGGCCTGGGGTATTCGAAACAATGGCGCTGAAGCGCGATTTGCTCAGATCGAGTTCTTTTTCCTTCTGGCGCTGAGAGCTGACATCACGGGTAATGGCGATCCACACAGCCGATGCTTGCGTGCCGCAACGAAACAAGCGGACTTCTGCTGGATAGCTGCTGCCGTCCTTGCGATGGAATTGCACTTCGAAATGTCGCGGCCAGGCGGCATCGCCTGCCGTCTGCGGCGATTTTCCCGGAAGGTATTGCGCGATCGCCGGGATGATGCGTTCCAGCGGCATCTCGGCAAGTTCTTCGGCGGCAAACTGAAGATTCTCACAGGCCGCCTGATTGGCTTGTCGCAAGCGCCGATTGGCGCAATCGACGACATAAATCTCATTGAACGAGCCTTGCATGACGATTGGAAGCCATTCTGCCGGCATCATTTTGACGAACCTTTCGTGATAGGAGCGGATCGCAGGGTGATCCTTTTGTCGCATCTGCGCGACATAAACCGTTTTTTAATTGTTTGCCGCTGTTAGCGGGTGTTCTTTCGGGATGATATGCGAGGTAGCGTGACGCAGCAATGTCCAGGGAAGCGATGCATAAGGCATGTCTGGCAGTTTCCCGGAGTGCGTGCATTGACCGGATTCCATTGTGATGAATCCGAATTGACGGGGAAATAGCCGTTTGCTCCAGCGACATCCAGTGAAACAAAACCGTTAATCTGCCGATAAGGCGTTGCCAGAATGTTCAGATTGAAGTGTTGTAATTTGATGAAAGCTAAGACTTCTTTCTGCTTGACGGTTATATTCTTGCTTCACTGCAATAAATTCAAAAGCATGCTACCGTTACGAATATTGAATGGTAGGGTAGTTTGCTTCGGCAAACGGTTTTTTTAGAGTGGTACCGGCAGGTAACCATGGCAAATGAGGTGGCATGGGTGGTCGATAGCATAGAGACAAAAAACAAGGAATTTGAGTTCACGCGGCGTGATTTTGAGCGAGTTCGCGGCCTGATCTATCGTCGGGCTGGCATTTCTTTGGCCGACAGCAAGCATGAAATGGTTTACAGTCGCCTTGCTCGTCGGTTGCGCGCCGTGGGGATGACATCGTTTGAAACCTATCTCGACACACTGGAAAGTGGCAAATTCGAGAACGAGTGGGAAGCGTTCGTGAATGCGCTGACTACGAACCTGACGTCGTTTTTCCGTGAAGAGCATCATTTTCCGATTCTGGCCGAGCATATGAAAGGCAAGAAGGGGCCGATCGAAATCTGGTGCTCAGCCAGTTCGACCGGGGAAGAACCGTATTCGATCGCCATTACGCTGTGTGAAGCATTTGGCACGCTGACGCCACCGGCGAAGATTGTCGCGACCGACATCGATACCAATGTGCTTGCCACCGGGCAGG
>JAYFNP010000160.1:0-8997 GCA_034933385.1 Burkholderiaceae bacterium
ATACTATACCTGCCATTGTACGGGTCTTGCGCACTATGAGTACCTCAAGGCGCGCGTGGGGGATCAACTGCAATATCTGGCTGCGGGGCAGCAAATCATCATTTGAGGAGGAAGAAGTGTGAGCGAGTCCTGTTCCCATCAATGTGAAAGCTGTGGTGAAAGCTGCAGCGAAAGGGAAAAAG
The DNA here is from genome assembly GCA_034933385.1 of Burkholderiaceae bacterium. Classification (GTDB taxonomy): domain Bacteria; phylum Pseudomonadota; class Gammaproteobacteria; order Burkholderiales; family Burkholderiaceae_D; genus QZKY01. The sequence goes on from JAYFNP010000160.1 coordinate 183, forward strand.
AAAGCCTTCTGGCCAAACCGCATGAGTTAAGTCGCATCAAGAAGGTGATTGCCGGTGTCAGCGGCAAGGGCGGTGTGGGTAAAAGTCTGGTGACTTCTATGCTTGCCGTGCTTGCAAGACGACAGAGGCTTAACACCGCCATTCTGGATGCTGATATCACGGGCCCATCTATCCCCAAGGCGTTTGGGCTTCACGGACACGCGGAAGGCGATGGCTATGGGCTTTATCCCTTGAAAACCCAGACCGGCATTCAGGTGATGTCACTGAATCTTCTCACAGAAAACGAAACCGACCCGGTCGCGTGGCGCGGCCCTTTGATTGCCGGTGCTGTCAAGCAATTTTGGACAGACGTGATCTGGGGAGATATCGATATCATGTTCATCGACATGCCTCCGGGCACGGGCGATGTTCCGCTCACGGTGTTTCAGTCGATCCCCGTCAGCGGAATCATCATCGTGGCCACGCCGCAGGAACTGGTGGGCATGATTGTGGAAAAAGCTGTCAACATGGCGCGGATGATGAACATCCCCGTACTGGCGCTGGTTGAGAACATGAGCTACGTCCCCTGCCCGGATTGTGGTAAGCAGATTCGTCTGTTTGGGGAAAGCCACATCGATGGCATCGCCGAGAAACACCACATTGATATAGTTGCCAAACTTCCGATCGACCCCAGGCTGTCTCACGCGTGCGACAAAGGCCTGATGGAACTGTTCGAGGGCAACTGGTTGGATGAAATATCACATAAAATTACCGAATGATAAGGAGCGTAAAACAATGAAAATCTCTGTTGCGTGCATGGGAACACAGGTGGCGGGTCATTTTGGTCATTGCGAAAACTTCAGGCTCTACGATACGGCAGATCAGGCCATTACTTCGGAGATCAGCGTCGCAAACCCCGGCCATAAACCGGGATTCCTTCCGAATTTCCTGGGCGATATGGGTGCGAACGTCATCATCGCGGGAGGCATGGGCGGCGGCGCCGTCGAAATCTTCAATGAGCGTAACATCGAGGTGGTTGTGGGCGCGTCCGGAGACGCGCGCATGGCCGTTGAGCGTTATCTGAGGGGCGAACTCCATTCCACAGGCTCTGTCTGTCACGAGCACGCGCACGCCAACGAGTGTGGGCACTGATTTCCTATCGGCACTGTACAGCAACCGTTCGTCTGAACACAAACGAGGGAACCGAAAGGGGAGGATGCCATGAAGTCCTATGTCTGTTCCGTTTGCGGCTATATGTATGACGAGGCGAAAGGCTCGCCGGACACAGGGGTACCCGCCGGCACCCGCTGGGCCGACCTTTCGGAAGGCTGGGTGTGTCCGCTTTGCGGCGCGTCCAAGGCGGAGTTTCATCCTGTGGGTGAATCCAAACAGACCGTCGAGAAAAGCGCGCAGGACGTGGCGGGTACGCTTGGGAGCCTGACCGCTCTGGCGGCGCTGGAGATGAGCGCCGTGTGCTCCAACTTGGCGCGCGGATGCGATAAACAGTATCTGGCGCAGGAAGCGGGCTGGTATCGCGAGCTGGAGGCGTACTTTCAGGCAAGCGTCGGTTCGGCCGATGAAGCTTCTTATGATGCGCTGCTGGCCTTGGCGCAGAACGATCTGGACAACGGCATCCCGGCCGCGCAAGCCATCGCGAAAGTGGAAAGCGACAGAGGCGCGCAACGAGCGCTGGTGTGGGATGACAAGGTGACCCGTATCCACAAGTCGCTATTAGACCGTTACCAACGGGATGGCGAGGCCATGCTCGAGGGCGTGAACGCCTATGTATGTACGGCGTGCGGGTTCATCTTCCTGGGCACGGAACCCCCGGAACTCTGTCCGGTTTGCAAAGTGCCTGCTTGGAAGTTCGAACAAGTGGAAGGGAGGGCGCAGGCGTGAGCGAGCTTTATGCCGTCAGGAACATTCGCCTCTGTACCAAGGATTGCCTGTGCCTCTATGTATGCCCGACAGGGGCGACCGATACCGAGAACAGCGTGATCGATACCGCGCGGTGCAACGGTTGTGGCGCCTGCGCGGATGCTTGCCCTTCCAAGGCGATCTCCATGGTGCCTAAAAACTACCCTCCGCAGCAGTATAAAACCGGGGTGACCGTTGAAGCGTTGCGAAAACTTGCTCGCAGCAAGGCACAGGCGGAAGCATGGTCAGCGTCTTTACCGGGCAAACTGGCCGCGGCGCTGGAAAGGTCGAACCGACTCCTGCTGGAAGATTTACTTCGGGAGGCAGGCTATATGCTGCCGCAGAGCGGCAACGCGAGGCGTTTCCTGTTAACTGTGCTGGAGCGTGAAACCAGTCCGGCCTTCCCCAAGGCCGCGGTGGAAGCGCTGCTGCAATCAACGCGCTGGAATGAACCGGAAGAACAAGGAACATCGGAACGTTGGAAGTGCGGCGTATGCGGCTATATCCATGAGGGGGCGTTACCGCAAGATTTTGTCTGTCCTAGATGCAAACAACCTGCCAGCGTTTTTGTCAGGCTCTCGGAATAGCGGCTGACATGACGTCAAAGAAGCAAGGTTTCACAACACGCGATATGGTTTATACCTTTAGTCATCACATCGGCTTGATGATACCCTGCGCGTGGGGTCGGCTCCGCTGATAATACAGGAAGCCGGAACACGCGACACAGCCTTTCGGGCGGCAATCACGCACTGCCGCCCGATTGATTTAACCATAAGGAGTTGACATATGTTCACCATCATCCTGTACTTCGCGGCGGGGCTCATGCTTGCGATATCCTTCGCAAAGGATCGGAAGAAAACGCGAGCCGCGCTGAAGAAAGCGTGGAAATCCTTCGAAAACATTATGCCGCAATTGTTATCGGTGCTGCTAATTATCGGCATCATGCTTACCTTTTTGGATGAAAAAACGATCTCCCGCTTGCTGGGCGCGGAATCCGGCGCGCTGGGGCTCGTGATCGCGGCCGTTGTGGGCTCTATCACGCTGATTCCGGGTTTTGTGGCGTTCCCGCTTGCCGCATCACTGCTCAAGGCGGGCGCGGGATATGCGCAAATCACGATGTTTGTGACCACGCTGATGATGGTCGGCGTTGTTACACTTCCGATGGAGATCAAGTATTTTGGGCGAAAGCTGGCTTTGAAGCGGAATGCGCTGGCGCTGGTTTTTTCGGTACTGCTGTCGCTTGTGATGGGAGGACTGATTGTATGAATAATGTGAAAGCATTTCTCAAACGCTACCGTTTCTTTATTTTGATGCTGTCGATCAGTTTCGTCATTCTGATCATATCGCCGGAAACCGGCGGCAATGTGTTCCGGCTGACCGGCAACAACCTGCTGGAAATGGCGTCTGTCCTGCCCCCCATCTTTGTGCTGCTGGGCTTGTTGGATGTTTGGGTCGAGCGGGAAACCATGGTTCGGTACATGGGCGAAGGTTCCGGCCTGAAGGGCGCGCTGCTGGGTTTTCTGCTGGGCTCGGCAGCTGCTGGGCCGCTGTACGCGGCGTTCCCCATCGCAGTGGTTTTGCTTAAAAAGGGCGCTAAACGAAGCAATGTGTTTCTTTTCATCGGCGCTTGGGCGACAACCAAATTGCCGCTGTTGTTATTTGAGGCGGCTAATCTTGGCACAAGCTACATGCTCATGCGCTTTGCGTTCAATGTGGTCGGCATCGTGCTGATCGCTTTCCTATTGGAAAAGAGCATGACAAAAGATGAAGTGAACGAGCTGAACAGCATAGTAAACAGTGGCGGACAGGCATCCTAAGGGTTATTGGCAATTGGTTTAGCGCAGAATATCGCTTCCACTACCTTTTGTAAACACTAAACGATTCCTGATAAGCTAAACGATTCTCTCAAGGGGTGTGCATCGCATCATTTCATGGTAGATTAGCCACGACGTATACCACCTATTGATAAAGAGTACTTTATCGGTAGGTGGTTTTTGTTGTGTGCGGAAAGTGTTGTGTGGCAAGGGTTTTTGGCTTTTCACGAATTTTCGGAAGGTAAGAATAATGAGCAGAAGCCAGGCACTTTTGGATCAAAATACAGAGTGAGTGGCAAACGCCTCGGAGAATCGTTTGACTTTTAGGTTAGGGTGTGCATTTTGAGAGGGGGGTGTGCATCGTGTCGTCGAATGGACGCCAACCCAAAAAAATCAACGGTAAAAATGTACACGCTTGTCTGAAACTCATCAATTTACATAATGTTCCTTGGGCAAGGTGATGTCAAGGCTATTATTTTTATGAATTATACCGTGCTTTCCCAGAATATCACTTTAACCTAGTGAAAAGCGTATGTAATGATTCTACTACAGGAAGTACTTATTCAAGTTTATCCAATGATTGACTTATGTGGAGAATTATTGCTATACTTAAATGTATAGTCTGTTAGGAGGGATGTTCAATGACTTCGAGTTATTCGATCGATGTGTATGAAGACAAGCTTGATAAGTATTTTCTTGATAACAACATCTCAAATAAAACGCAGCATAAACTGGTCACCTCAAATATTATCGCTGTTCCTTCTTCTTATCCGGGTGATGAATACTACTTTGCTCAGGACACTATTGACTTTTTAAAGTACTGTAACAGTGTCGATCCAACTTATTTTTTTGATTTGCTTGCCGACAATGACATCAAGGTACTCACATTGCATTCTTTTGACATTTTCTTGCCTGTTATTTGGATTGCCTCGAGTATTCTACTTCCTTTGATGGTTAATCTGGCAAGCAGTTATATTTGGGAGAAGCTTAAAGGACGCGAGCATGAAGATGCACAGGTGGAGTTTACATTAATTATTATTGATGACGACAAGAAGAAGAGACTCTATTATAACGGAGACGCTAAGACGTTTAAAGATACATTCGAAAAGATTGATATTAGTAGGCTTTGAATATGCTAAAGTATTTTTTATCCAAAACGGAAATACCGCAAATACAAAGTATCCTAGAGCAACTAAATCAAAAGAAACAGCGTCTACAAACAAACGATTTCTCAGAAGCATATCGTGAATATGGGCTGTGCAAAGAGAACTTTAAAGAGATTCTTGCGATAGCAAAAGTGCAAAAAGACGAATTGTTGGCAAATGCTCAGTACGTTTTTGGAGAGTATTTTTTACTGTTTTGTAACCTTTCTGACTACTTTGACATGCTGATGCGTGAAGAATTCAAGGCATCGTGGAGCAAATTACAGGATTGTCTTGATCTTCTTATAGACATTGGGCGTTTTGTCAATGTGGGTGAACGTTTTGACGTTCCCAAGATTCTTTCGTGTCTTGAGGGCTATGAACAATTATATCCATACAGGGTATTCGCAAGCAGTGAGTTTATTGTCTCCAAATCTCATTGTAGCATATGTGGAAAATCCAAACAAAGTCTGTCATGCTTTCACAGAAGAGGACAACTATATTGGGGAGAAAGGGCAATCGAGATCATCGATCAAATTGAAGCTTTTCAAGGCGTTGCGATTGTTAGTCATCCAGAAGACAAACGTTGTATAATAGAACTCGCAGACGACATACACGCTGAGGGCGAGAAATACAAAAAACTGATTGGATTTGTTAAACTCAATCTCCCTTTTCTTGCGAAGTTCACAATATATAGTCAAATAGAAACTAGACTTAGCGAGGACATGCCCAAAGTTGGTGGAAATAGACCTTGTCCATGCGGAAGCGGGAAAAAATTTAAACATTGTTGTAAAAGTAGTTATTCATATGAACATCAAAGGAATATTGTTACTTCATATGAACCGATACAGTTAATTTCATTCTAAATTAGTCGCCTTACAGATCCGACCGGACTTGCGAGGAATTGCTTAAGTATTAAGCAAGAGTGTGCCTTAACCGATAGAAGGTGTGCATTAACTTGCTGGTTGCAAACAACTCAAATAAAGCTGAAAGCGATAGTGAGTGCTCCATCCAATGTTATCGTTCTAAGTGCAGATTGTAGATTCCGCCGCCCGAGCCCCGCGTGCACGGCGGTTTAGCACCACCGTCACGGACGGCAGCACCACCTCTGTATAATGGCAGCAGCACGCCCAGCGCGTGACTACCATTATCAGGAGGGATTACATGGTCGATTATCGTGAGATCTTGAGACTGGCAAGCCTCAAGTACAGCCAGCGGATGATCGAAGCAAGCGCAGGAAGTTCCCGTCATACCATCAATGCGGTGCTAACCGCAGCGAAGAACGCGGGGATTGCGTGGCCGCTGGATGAAAACGTGACCAACGCCATGCTTCAGGCAACCTTCTTTCCCGGCAAGTATGCATCCGCGTCGAAGTACGCAGAACCAGATTACAGCGTCATTCACCGGGAACTGGCCAGACCCGGCGTAACGCTGACACTGCTGTGGGCGGAGTACTGCAGGAAGGCGCGTGACAGCCATGGTTGCCCGTACATGTACACGCAATTCTGCGAAAAGTACCGGCAATGGGCTCGCCTGACGAAAGCCACCATGCGCGTTCAGCACAAACCCGGTGAAGCCATGCAGGTCGACTGGGCGGGCAACACCATCCCTGTGTATGATCCTGTCACCGGCGAAGAGTCGAAAGCGTACCTGTTTGTGGCGGTACTTCCATGTAGCTGCTACGCCTACGTTGAAGCATGCCCAGACATGAAAGCGGAAAGCTGGTTGCTGTGCCATGCACATGCTTACGGCTACTTTGGCGGGGTCACAAGGCTGCTCATCCCGGATAACCTGAAGACTGGGGTTACAGCCAACACCAGATACGATACTGTGCTGAACCGCAGTTACCAAGAGATGGCGGAGCATTATCATACCGCGATTGTTCCGGCACGTGTGCGACACCCCCAGGACAAAAGCCTTGCGGAAAGTACTGTACGGTTTGCATCCACATGGATTATTGCTGCGCTACGCGACAGGAAGTTTTTTTCAGTCGGCGAAGTGCAGCAGGCCGTGGCAGAACGGCTGGAGGCACTGAACAATGCGCCGTTCAAGAAACGGCAAGGTTCCCGCCGGGAGGCCTATCGCTCCGAGGAACAGGAGTTCATGAAACCGCTCCCCGCAGCGCCCTATGAGCCAGCCATATGGACGGTGGCCAAGGTCGGCTACGACTACCTCATCTCGGATGGTCTGAACAAATATTCCCTCCCTTACGACTTGATTGGGGAAGAAGTGAGCGTCCGCCTCACTCGGAACACCGTAGAGGTATTCTTTGGCGGCTCTCGTGTGGCGCTGCATCTCCGCAAGGCAACGGCACAGCGCGACCCTGTAGTCAATCCGGAACACATGACGCCGGAACACCGAAAGTATCTGAACTACAACGCCGAGGACTTCATGTCCTGGGCAGAAACGGTTGGCAGGAACGCATCTACTGTGGTGCGCCACTTCCTGACCGGCGGTAAGGAGGCGGAACAGGGTTACAAGGCCTGCGCGAGCTTGACCCGGCTTGTTGACCGTTATGGCGCGAAACGGCTTGAAGCGGCATGTGCCCGCGTTCTGGAGATTACGGCGACGCCTACAATGCGAAGCATTAGCACTCTTCTGAAATCCATGCGTGACGACAAGACCTCCAATACAGCGACGGTGGAAAAGTCGAACCGCTACGGCATTACCAGAGGCGCCAGTTACTTCGGCAAGGGAGGCACGCGCAATGATTAGCCAATCCACTGTGGATCTTCTCAAGGCAATGAGATTCAGTGCCATGGCTTCAGCGTTTGAGCAGCAGATGAGCGATCCCTCCGCTTACGGGCAATTGGGATTTGAGGAACGGTTTGGTTTCCTGGTAGATGCTGAATGGAACCGAAGGCAGACCAACAAGCTGAACCGGTGCATCCGTAACGCCCGTTTCGCAATCCCGGCTGCGACGATTGAAGGGATTGAGTATTACGAGGATCGCCGTCTGGACAAGACACAGATTCTGCGGTTCGCTTCCTGCAAGTACATTGAGGAAGGTCACCACATTATCCTCAAAGGTGCTTCCGGCAACGGGAAAACCTTTCTGGCCTGTGCTTTGGGAAACGCCGCCTGTCGCAAGTTCAGGTCTGTGCGATACATCCGCATGCCGGAGCTGCTGGACGAGCTGGTGCTGGCCAGAGCCGAAGGGGCATTCAAGAAAGCCATTAAGCTTTACCAGAAGGTTGACCTGCTCATTCTGGATGAGTGGCTGATACGTTGCCTCAACCCGCAAGAATCTTACGATCTGTTGGAGATTGTCGAGGCCCGGAGCAGTTGTGGCGTCACGATCTTCTGCACGCAATACGAGCCGCAGGGCTGGTACAGGCGGATTAACCCAGATCCCGAGAATGACAGTCCGATCTCCGAAGCCATTATGGACCGTATCGTCCACAACGCTTACGATTTGCTGATTGATGGCAGCATGTCGATGCGGGAACGGCATGGCTTGAAGGCTACGGAAGAAAGCAATCTGTAAATCGTAGCTGCGGTGGCTCTGCCCCCGCGCCCCCGGAGTTTACCGCTTTGGTTTTTCCAAGGGAGTGATTCCGCATGTCGGTTGGCTCTCGTTTAAACGCAAAAAGAAGCAGTACCGGCACGGCACCACTCCCTCGCAAAACCTCATGTACCGCTCAGGTCGCTCTCCAGCGTTGCCCTACCCTGTGCATGAGTAAACGCAAGGTGATGGTAACATGCACAGCCGTGCGGGTCAATGCAGAGGCGTGGCGCTATTTGCCGAGATGGCGGTGTAATTTCTCCGTGATGGTGGGGTAAAAACGCCGTGCATGCGGTGTTCAGACGGCGTAATATACACGCCAGGATTCGATCTGGACGTACACCTTCTTGTTCAGCTCGCTGACTGTTCCCGGTGACACCTTCGCGCCCCAGAGCGCCTCGGTCACATCCTCCACCCGGCGAACCGATACCCCGGCCAGATACATCTCGATCAGCGCT
>JAYFNP010000161.1:0-1811 GCA_034933385.1 Burkholderiaceae bacterium
CATTTCCGTCTCGGTCGGCGCACTGACCTGGCTGGCACGCAACACGATCGTACGCACCTACACGCCTGATGAGCAGGTCATCGCGACTGCTCTGCCGTTATTTTTGTTCATCGGCTTTTATCAGCTGTTCGATGCGATGCAAGTAACGACGTCGTATATCCTGCGAGCCTACAAGGTGGTATTGATTCCCACTGTGCTATACGCTACCGCACTTTGGTGCGTCGGGCTGGGAGGTGGCATCCTGATCGGCCTGAACCCGTTCGGTCTCGCGCTACCGACCGTGATTACCGGCGCGGCTGGCTTCTGGTTGAGCAACAGTGTCAGTTTGATAATACTGGCAACCGGCATGCTGTGGCACTTGCACACGATACAAAAAACAACTCTGCCAAACAACTGACGGATATCAAATTACCGGTGTGTATTGCCCTATCGCACCGAGCTCAAAGGCTACAATCGAAGCATGAAAACCAACCAGCGTAGCCTTACAGCCAGAATTTCATGTCTATGCCCCAACACATCATCTGCCTCGGCAAATCGACGCTCGACCGCATCTGGCCGTTGCCCAGTTTGCCGACCACTGGTGGCAAGTATCGCGCCACCGGCTATCTTGAACTGGGCGGCGGCATGGCGGCCACAGCGGCGGTTGCCGTAGCTCGTCTCGGCGCAAAAGCTTCGTTTTGCGGTTGTGCCGGCGACGATGCGGCCGGACAAGCCATGCGCAGTGAACTGACTCGTTATGGTGTCGATGTCACCCAATTCCGGCTGTTCCCCGATGCCAGGTCGTCCGTTTCGGCAGTCATCGTCTCTGGCGATGGCGAGCGGATGATCGTCAATTTCAGCGGCGAAAACATCCCGCAGTGTGCCAGTTGGCTGGAAGTGGGCAATGTTGCCACCGCCGGCGCGGTACTGGCCGACGTGCGCTGGGCCGAAGGCGCCTCAACGATGTATGCGGCCGCACAGGCGCATGGCATTCCGACTGTGCTCGATGGCGAGGCGGCACATGCTGACACCTTTGCGATGCTGTTACCGCTGGTTGATCATGCGATTTTTTCGCTGCCCGGCCTGCGTTCGTTCAGTGGCGATCGGATCGTCGATCACGCCGAATCGCTGCAAAACATACGCGAACTGGGGTGCCGCATCGCCGCCGTGACGCTGGGCGCACAAGGCGCGCTCTGGCTCGACGAACGCGGCCTACATCATCAGCCGGCGTTCGCCACGAAAGTGGTCGACACCACCGGCGCCGGCGACGTGTTCCATGGCGCTTATGCACTGGCGTTGGCCGAAGGTATGGATGTGCCGACGGCAATGCGTTTTTCCTCGGGAGTCGCGGCGCTCAAATGCAGCCATTACGGCGGCCGTGCCGGCATTCCGGAACGCGCCGAAGTCGAACAGTTCCTCTCGCGGATGCCGTAATGCAGCCGCGCGCCAACCTGTTCTACGCGCTCTGGCCGGACGACGCCACGCGCGCAGGACTGGTGAAGCTACAAACGCAGCTGCGCGGGCGCCTGACCCGCCAACCGAACCTGCACCTGACATTGGCCTTCCTCGGGCCGCAACCGGACGCCTTGCAACCGCTGTTGCGCTCGATCCTGACCCGACTTGAATTCACGCCAATGACGCTGGAAATCAACCGGGTTGGCCATTTTCCGAAGAACCGCATCGCCTGGGCCGGGATGCACGAAACCCCTTCAGCGCTGGCGCAACTGCAACGAACGCTGACACAAGAATTGGCGCGCAAGGGAATCCGATCTGACAACGACCGAGCCTACCGGCCGCACATCACGCTGGCGCGCGATGCCGAACCGCGGGAT
>JAYFNP010000162.1:0-3547 GCA_034933385.1 Burkholderiaceae bacterium
GCCTGTTGTTTTTAAATAAAAATGGCGGGGTATAGGTGGAAATACAGTCATATTGCCGCGTATTTCCTGGGCATTCTCGAATACACTATCCAGTATAAAAATCGCCGCAAAACCCAGTTTTGCGGCAACCATTATGCGATGCGGGCGTTTCCGGGCTGGCCGGGAACGCAGCCTCCTGTGTTGGCATCAATCTGAGGAGAACGGCATGTCCGGATTGGCAGACCATATCGCCGCGTCACGCGGATTGCTGCAGGCGCTCGAATCGATCTTGAACCGACGCGCATTCCTGGCGGTTCTGGGCACGTCTTGTTTCGGTGCGCTGGTGTCGGGGTTGGTGGCCTGCCTGACCTTGCTGGTCGGATGGGCTGGCGGTGGTTTTATCGCCGCATTGATCGGTTTTTTCGGGTTTTTGCTGGTTGCAGCGATTTTCATGGCTGGATTTTCCGCTGCCGGCTTTCTGCTCAATGATCAGATGCGTGGGCGTCCATCGCGCACGCTACGCGAAGCGGCAAGCGCCGGCGTGCATTCGTTGCCACGTCTGTTGGGCGTCGGATTGTTGATCGCACTGGTTGCGCTGGTGCTGGCGTTGGCCATCGTCATCCTGTTGCTGTTGTGCAAAATCCCGTTGCTCGGGCCGCTGTTATATGTCGCGGTATTCCCGCTGTCGGCGCTGGCCATTGCCGCCGCATGGTGCATTGCGATTTTCGTGACCGCACTGGCGGCGCCCGCAATCTGGGAAGGCAACAGTGTCATCCATACGTTCGGCATCCTCTGGGCGATTGTTCGACAGCGTTTGTTGAGCGTCGTTATCCATATGCTGTTGCTGGGGCTGCTGATTGGCGTCGTCGCGGCGCTGGTCATGGCAGCCGTCATGCTCGGCATGACGACCATGATCGGCATGTCGGCCGCCATTCTGCCGGCCGGAGCGACCGGAGGCATGATTGGCGGACTGCCATTTCAAGCAGCGACTGGTGGCGGCTATTTCATTGCCGGAGCGATTGGCGGCAGTCTGGTCATGGCATGTGCGGCGGTTTTGCCGATGCTGGTCGCAATCGGCGGCAATTGCGTGATATTCATCAACGCAACCGAGGGCTTGTCCGTTGATGATTATGAAACCCGCATTGTCGCTATCGTGGATCGTCTGCGGAATAAAACAGGCGTTTCCGGTAATCAGCCGGCACCCTCGGCGTCACCGCGGGTGGAACCGGAGGTGTCGGATATCCAACCGGCGGCGGTTTGTTCGAAGTGCCAGTCGGCGGTTGGGGTTGCTGATGCTTTTTGCGGCTACTGCGGGCAAAAGCTGAAATCGGCAGAGATTTCTTTGTTAACTTCTTTGTAAGCATTGGTAACGCCGATCGGCGCTGGTTTGTCAATCGGATAAGATTCGCCAATCTGCAACCTATCATTACGGAGCGAGAACGATGAATTGTCCTAAATGCAAGGCAGAAAATGCCGATGGCGCAAAGTTTTGCAGCCAATGTGGCCAGAGTCTGGCGGTGCCCGACCCAGTTCCGCCGCCGCCGATAACGAATTGCCCCGCATGCCAGGCACCGAAAGCGGGCGATGCCAAATTCTGCGGTGCTTGCGGCTATCGTTTCGAGGCGGAAGAGGCTTCCGCCGCTGCACCGGACGGCCGGGTCGAGCCAGTAATCGACGCGCCGGCAACGTCGGAGGAACCGCCTGCCGCAGATGCCGGTTCGGCTGTTGAACCGAAGAAAAACAGCAACCTGATCATCATCGTCGCAGTCGTCGTGGTTGCGATCGTTGGCGCAGTCGGGTGTGGCTGGTTCCTCTGGTCCAAACCGAAAGCTGCACCTGAGGCTCCGGCTGCCGCTTCGGCGTCCTCGGCACAGGTGCAGCTTGGGCAGCCGGGCGCAGAAGGATTGCAGCCCAAACAGCCTGATCAACCCGCCGTTGGCGCGCAGCAGCCGCAACCGTCAGGCCAGCCGGGGGCAGAACCGGAACTCGATCCTTACGGCAATCCTGTGAAGCCGGGAGCCGCAGCTTCGGCCTCGGTTTCGGCTCCTAAAGCGAATGGGCAAGCCGGCAAACAGAAATCCGACCGGCGGCGGGAGTTGACGCCGCGTTATTCCGAACAACCAGCTACACCGCGCAAGCTGAGCATTGACGAGCAACATCGTCTGCGTGTGGCCATTGAATGTGACAGCGGACCGTCGGGTTTGTTCTGCCGCGAAAAAGTCCGCTATCGTTTGTGCAAGAACCACTGGTCGGCATCGCCGCGGCCCGGACAATCGATTTGCCAGCGGACCGAATAAGGTCTTCAAGCGCCACTTGCAAACAGCGCCGGACAAATGTCCGGCGCTTTTGTTTTCTGCCGAAGGTATCAGTGAATGCTGTCGGATGACGGCAGGATGCTATCCGACAGCGTGTCGGCAACGAATAGCTGGGCGCAATCGACTGAATCGAATGCGTAAGATTGTCCGCAAAAATCGCACCGGATGTCGAGCCGGCCCTGTTCGGCGAGCGCCGCATCGACTTCCGCTTGTCCGAGCATCCGCAGCATGTCGCCGACCTTTTCGCGTGAACAGGTACAGTCGAAATGTGGCCGTGCCGGTTCGAATATGCGTATCGTCTCTTCCCAGAACAGCCGGCGCAGCAACGTATCGATATCGGTATTCAGCATTTCTTCCGTTTCCAGCGTGGACGCCAGCGTGACCAGGTGGTTCCATGTTTCGGGTTCCAGATGGTCGTCATTGCCATATCCTTCGACGCCGCCTTCGACCGGCAGTTTTTGCAGCAGCATGCCGCGGGAAACATGGTCGTCCGCTGCCAGCCAGATGCGCGTGTCGAGCTGTTCGGAACGCATCATGTAGTTTTCGATCACGGTGGCAATGTTGTCTCCGTCCAGTGGCACGACTCCCTGATAGGGTTGCTGCCCCGGCAGTTTTTCGCGTGGGTCGAGCGTGATGACGAAACGTCCGTTGCCGTGGGCATGTACCAGTTGCTGTAGCGTCGTACTGTCGTCGATCTGCACGTCTGGCGCTAGCTTGGCGGTGGCACGCATGCGTAGCGCCGAGTCGCATTCGACCACCAGCAGGCGTACTGGCCCGTCGCCGTGGATTTGCAGCACAGTGGCACCGTCAAATTTCAGGTTGGCGGACAACAGTGCCGCTGCCGACAGCATTTCGCCCAACAGCGCCTTGACGGCCTTCGGATAGTCGTGCCGTGCCTGCACCTGTTGCCAGGTTTCGGAAATTTCCACCAGTTCGCCACGCACGGCCGCGCCCTCGAACAGGAATTTTTGCAGTTTGTCGGTCATTGTCAGCCGATTTCCTCAAGTTCTTCAGCAAACAGTTTGCTGTTCTTCATGTAAAAGCGCGCAGCGCCTTGCATCCGGTGTATCTCTTCTTCGCTCAGGGTTTTGGCGATTCTTGCTGGCGAGCCGATGATCAAGGCATTCGGCGGCATTTGCTTGCTTTCGGTGACCAGCGCGCAGGCACCGACCAGGGCATTTTCGCCGATGACGGCACCGTTCAGCACGGTAGCGCGGATGCCGACCATCGCGCCATCGCCGACCTTGCAGCCA
>JAYFNP010000163.1:0-1855 GCA_034933385.1 Burkholderiaceae bacterium
CGCGCCGGCAGCAATCGCCACAGCACGACGCCGCACGCTGCACCAATCAGCAAGGTCAGCGGCAGCAGATACCGGCCATTCGAAAACATCACCATCCACACCACCCAGCCGACCACCACATATGCGACGAACATCTGCTGCTTCGCCGCCATCACCTGCGTCCCCATGCGCGTACGCAACGCCGGCCACCACTTGCGCAATACCGCCGCTATCACCAGCAGCGCACACGCACCAAAAAATGCCGCAAAGCGCACTTCGGGAGCGGAAATCTCAACATATGTCCATTCATACGTCTCGATTATGCTGAACGGCAGCATCAGCGCGTCGAGCAGCGAGGCCTGCAAAAAACGCGCATGCCGGTATGTCGCCGGAATGAAATCCGGCGCTTGAAACAATCCATTGAAAAACGGAAAGAACGGGCTGCCATACTCTCGATACAGCAGCCAGCACCACTGCCCCGTCGACAGCACTGCGCCAACCAGACCACCGGCTCCCAGCATCAGATAAAATTTCGCCCGCCTTGCCAGTCGCAGCCCAGGCACAAGGCCAAATACCCCTGCCGCCAGCGCGTATGGCGTATTCGTCAACTTCAGCCCCGTCGCCGCACCCAGCAGCAAGCCCGCTAGAAACGTATAGCGCAGCAGCCGCTCCGGCTCGTCGACCCCCTTGAGCAACAGCAGTACCCCGCCAAGCACCAGCACCGACGTGCTGACGTCGGTATAGGTCGAACCAACTTCGACCAGAAACATTACCCCGGATACCCCCAGCACCAGACACAGCAGCGCCAGCAGCCGCCTTCCCCATAGCGTGTCGTCAGCAACCTCCATCAGCCGCTTGCAGATCGGCCACAGCAAGCACAGGTTCAGCGCATGCACCCCAGCCAGCACCATCCCAATCAGCAGGCTAGGCCACCCTGCGCGCACCATCAGGTAGAACGGCACATACGGCAACGGATTCAGGTAACTCTGAAAACTACCGGCCATGAAATCCTTGCCCAGCAAACCGTTCACATATGCATGCGGCGCATACAGGTAATAATTGCGCAAATCCCAGTTGTAATCACACCCGGCATACCACGTAAACGCCAAGCAAAACGCGAGGCAGGAAACGTAGACAAACACGTCAAAAATTTTTCTGTTCATGAAAAATGGTTTAAAAATACTTGGCAAGCCGCCAGATAAACAAAAGAAACAAACCGCATCATTTACGCTTGTGCAATAACGAGCAATCGATCGTTGCCTCGCCACGTTCGATGTCGGCGATACGCGCCAGCGGGAAAGCCACCTCCCTGTTCGGTTGCGCGATCACATATATTTCCGAAACGAGCATCCAATTGTCGGTATTCATATCGCTTCGCGCCCATTTATCGCCAAAGCGAAAAACCGCCGGGCTGGTCGCCGGAAAATAATCAGGGCAAGCCTGTTGTACCTTGTCCATGATGGCCGCTGCGTGAGCGCGGTCCTGCTCAATCGCCTGATCAACCGGCACCGTCTTGACGCCGCAGGAAACGATTTTCACGAAACGATCATCTTCTTTAAGCGGCTGGGCAGGCTTTCCGATAATCTCGACCGGAACTCCCTTGTTAACTATCGTGATGCAGTCGCTTTCATCGATGCGCAGACCGAAGCGATTCAAATCCAGATTACGCATTTGCTGATGTCGCCGGCTCATGCGGTCATCAACCAGTTCGTTTTCGTAAATCACCCGTATCCGACCGCGGTATTCATCCATCAGCCGCCGCAAACGCTGTCCGCCGGGCGTCTCAAAATCCAGCGAATACTGGCCAACAATGTTCGCAAAACGCGAATCCGGATGGTAGAACACCGCCAAAAACGCATTCGACTGCACCCCCATG
>JAYFNP010000164.1:0-18727 GCA_034933385.1 Burkholderiaceae bacterium
GACCACCGACAGTTGCAGCGTCAGCGCATTCAGCGGCAGGATCAGCAGCAGCGACAGCAGCGCCAGCACGGCGGCCACCGCCAGCGCCTCCCACGGCGCGATCTGCCCGGCAGTCAGCGGCCGGTCGACCGTGCGCTTCACATGGCGGTCGAAGTCGCGGTCGGCGAAATCGTTGATCGCGCAACCAGCCGAACGCATCAGCACCGTGCCGAGCGTGAAGATCAGCAGCAATTTCCAGTCCGGCACGCCGCCGGATGCCAGCCACAGCGCGCCCAGCGTCGGCCACAGCAGCAGCAGGCTGCCAATCGGTTTGTCGAGACGGACGAGGCGGAAGTAGAGTGCGAGGCGGTTCATGCGTAATTTGTGTGGTGCTGAAATTTGTCGATCTTACTTCCTGTTCATGTCCAATGAAATAATTTCCGGACTGGCGCCGCCAGCCTGACAGCTTGATCGTTCCCCAACCCTAGCGCCGGCGTCAGAGGTATTCCCGGCCATTCCCGCACCCAAAATATACCCCGTCCTGTATTTTATAATTTCCGCCAAAGTTCTGGCCATATGGCATCATTTCCGATGATACCCCTCTGTTTTTACAAATTTCGGGTAATAAACTGGCTATTTCGTCAGCTTTTTTAGCCCATCTTGCGAAAACCTGAGTGCGTAAAACGACTCATACCTTGAGGAAATCCTCGCGTCCGCCGAGCCACCTTGCCAGATGCGCATCGACAATGGCCGCCGCTTCCGGCGTTTTGTCGCGCAGCAGCTCGTCCGCCAGATCGCGTGCTTTCTCGACCAGCCATTGATCGGTTTCCAGATTCGCGAAGCGCAGCATCGCCATGCCGGACTGACGCGCACCGAGGAATTCGCCGGGGCCGCGGATTTCAAGATCGCGTCGGGCGATTTCGAAGCCGTCAGCGGTTTCGCGCATGGTTTTCAGTCGCTGTTTCGCGGTCTCACCCAGCGGGCGCTGGTACATCAGCAGGCAGACGCTGGCATCCGCACCGCGCCCGACCCGGCCGCGCAACTGGTGCAGTTGCGACAATCCGAAACGTTCGGCGTGTTCGATCACCATCAGCGACGCGTTCGGCACATCGACGCCGACTTCGATCACCGTGGTCGCCACCAGCAGATGCAGCTTGCCGCGCTCGAACGCTTCCATCACCGCCTGTTTTTCCGCCGCTTTCAGCCGGCCATGCACCAGTCCGACCTTCAGTTCCGGCAGCGCTTCGGTCAGCAGCGCGTGCGCGTCAGTCGCCGCCTGCAATTGCAGCACTTCGGATTCCTCGACCAGCGGGCACACCCAGTACACTTGCCGCCCCTCGTGCGCAGCAGCATGGATGCGGGCAATCACTTCGTCGCGCCGCTGCTGGTCGACAATGCGCGTGACCACCGGCGTGCGCCCCGGCGGCAGTTCGCCGATCACCGAAACGTCGAGGTCGGCGTAATAGGTCATCGCCAGCGTGCGCGGGATCGGCGTCGCACTCATCATCAGCTGATGCGGCACGGTCGCCGCGCCCTTGTTGCGCAGGCTGAGGCGCTGGCCGACACCGAACCGGTGCTGTTCATCGACGATCACCAATCCCAGTTTGGCAAACTGCACCGCGTCCTGAATCAGCGCATGGGTGCCGATCACCAGTTGCGCAGCGCCCGATTCGACTGCCGCCAACGCCGCCGTCTTTTCTTTCTTTTTCATATTACCGGCCAGCCAGACGACCACCACGCCCAGCGGTTCCATCCAGGCGGCGATGCGGCGGAAATGCTGTTCGGCCAGAATTTCGGTCGGCGCCATCAGCGCCACCTGGTAGCCGCTGTCGATTGCCTGCGCCGCGGCCAGCGCCGCCACCACCGTCTTGCCGCTGCCGACATCGCCTTGCAACAGCCGCTGCATCGGATAACGCGCTGCCAGACTGGCGCGGATTTCCGCCAGCACGCGCTGCTGTTCGCCGGTCAGGCTGAACGGCAAGCTTTGGCGGAATGCCGCCGAAAGTTTGCCAACCGTCGGCAACGGCGGCGCGGCCTGCGTACGCCGCGCCGCCTGCGCGCGCTTCATCGACAGTTGCTGCGCCAGCAGTTCATCAAATTTCATCCGCTGCCACGCCGGATCGGTACGCTCGGCCAGCGCGTATTCGTCTGCATCGGGCGGCGGGTGGTGCAGCCAGTTCACCGCTGCCGCAAACGCCGGCAGTTTCAGTTTTGCCAGAAAAGCGGGCGGCAGCGTGTCGCCCAGATCGGCGCGTTGCAGCGCCTTGCCGATCGCGCCGCGCAGGTAGGCTTGCGACAGGCCTTCGCCCGCCGGATACACCGGCGTCAGCGCTTGCGGCAAGGGCGCGCCTTCGCTGACCACCTTGTACGACGGATGCACCATTTCCGCGCCGAAAAAGCCGTGCCGCACTTCGCCGCGCGCGCGAATGCGGCGACCGACCTCGAATTGCTTGACCTGGCTGCCGTAAAAATTCAGAAAGCGCAACACGATCTGGCCCGTGTCGTCGGCCAGCGTCACCACCAGTTGCCGCCGCGGCCGGTAAGCAATTTCGCTGGATGCGACCACGCCTTCGACCTGCACCGCATCGCCGCCATGAAACGGCGCTTCACCGATGGGCCGCAACGTGGTTTCGTCTTCGTAACGCAGCGGCAGGTGCAGCACCAGATCGCTATCGGCATGCAGACCGAGACGTTCGAGTTTGCTGGCAGTGGTCTTGGATTTCGGTGCGGACATGTTCGGCTGGCGCAAAGGGCGGTGGAATTGATTTTGCCAGAATTACAAAGTAAGCTGGCCTTATTTTCCGGCAAAACGAACAATTCATGCCACTTCCGCGCCGTAGCGGCATCTTGCTGCATCCGACCTCGTTGCCCGGCCCGTACGGTTGCGGCGACCTCGGCGCATCCGCCTACCATTTCATCGACTGGCTGGTTACCGCGCGCCAGTCGCTGTGGCAAGTGCTGCCGCTGGGCGATACCGGCATCGGCAATTCGCCGTACATGAGCCCGTCCGCGTTTGCCGGCAACGTGCTGCTGATTGATCTGGTGGCCTTGCGCGATGCCGGCTGGCTCGATGATGCCGATCTCGCACCCGATCCTGGATTCGAACAGGGCCGGGTGAACTACCCGCTTGTATCCCTCTTCCGCCTGACTCGCTTGCGCAAGGCGGCCCGGCGGTTTCTTGATTCCGCAAGCAATGCAGAGCGCACCGCCTTCGATGCCTTTTGCGCGGCACAACGCGCCTGGCTGGACGATTATGCGCTGTTCATGTCGCTGAAAACTGTTTACGGAGACGAAACTGACTGGCAGGACTGGCCGGCGCCACTGGCAAAATGCACGGCGGCCGGTTTGCGCGAGGCAGCACAAACGCAGGCCGATGGCATCGCGTTCTGGAAATTCAGCCAATGGCGCTTCTTCGAACAATGGGCCAAACTGAAAACCTATGCGAATGCACGCGGCATCGAGATCATCGGCGACGTGCCGATTTTCGTCGCGCCGAACAGCGCCGATGTCTGGGCACAGCGTGATCTGTTCGACCTGAATGCCGACGGACAGCCGCGCGTGGTCGCCGGCGTGCCGCCGGACAAGTTCAGCGCAACCGGTCAGCATTGGGGCAATCCGCTGTACCGCTGGCCGAAACATGCGGCACAAGGCTATCGCTGGTGGATCGAGCGGATGCGCCACATGCTGACGCTGTTCGATCGGGCGCGCATCGACCATTTCCGCGGCTTCGAAGCGTACTGGGAAATCCCGGCCGATGCCGAAAACGCGCTGGGCGGCCGCTGGCGTTCCGGGCCGGGCGCAGCCTTGTTCGCCGCGATGCATGCGCAACTGGGCACACTGCCGTTCATCGCGGAAGATCTGGGCGTGATCACCAAGGAAGTCAATGACTTGCGCAAGGAACTGGGTTTCCCCGGCATGCGCATCCTGCAATTTGCGTTCGACCACCGTCCGACCAATCCCTACCTGCCGCACAATTACCATGCCGACACCGTGGTCTATACCGGCACGCACGATAACGACACCACGCGCGGCTGGTGGCAATCGATCGAGGAACACGAGCGCGATCTGGCGCGCCGCTACCTGAGCGTCAGCGGCGACTGGATCCACTGGGATTTGATCCGCGTCGCGTCGGCCTCGGTCGCAGCGTTCGCGATCTTCCCGATGCAGGACGTGCTTGGCCTCGATTCCGCACACCGGATGAACCGGCCGGGCGAAGCGACCGGTTCGTGGGAATGGCGCTTTCATTGGGGGCAGGTTCAGCACTGGCATGGCGAACGGCTGGCCGAACTGACGCAACTTTACGGGCGCTGCCGCGGCGATGAAAAGCCGGACTTGCCGGCAGCGGACGCGATCGCGTCTATGCCTTAGAATGGCGGGTTTGCCAGCGTCATTTTCACCGCACCCATGTTTACCTTATCTGATTTCGATTTCAACCTGCCGTCCGAACTGATCGCGCAACTGCCGCTGCCGGATCGCAGCGCATCGCGTCTGCTGCAGGTCGATGGCGAAAAGCTGATTGATCGCGCCTTCACCGATCTGGTCGAGCTGCTGCACTCCGGCGATTTGCTGGTATTCAACGACACCCGCGTGTTGAAAGCGCGGCTGTTTGGCACGAAAGCGACCGGCGGCAAGATCGAAGTGCTGATCGAGCGCGTGACCGGCGAACGCAGCGCGATCGCGCAAGTACGCGCGTCGAAATCGCCGCAACCGGGCAGCACGCTGCGGCTGGAAGATGCGTTCGAAGTCACCGTCGGCGAACGGGCCGGCGAATTTTTCACACTGACTTTCCCCGGCAAGGTGCTGGACCTGATCGACCAATATGGCCGCCTGCCGCTGCCACCGTATATCGAGCGTGCCGCTGATACCTTCGACGAAACGCGCTACCAGACCGTGTATGCGAAACAGCCGGGCGCGGTCGCCGCGCCGACCGCCGGACTGCATTTCGACCAAGCGCTGCTGCAGCGGCTGCGCGACCACGGCGTGAATTTCGCAACCGTGACGCTGCATGTCGGCGCCGGCACCTTCCAGCCGGTGCGCAGCGAAGACCTGTCCAAGCACACCATGCACACCGAGTGGTACACCATTCCGCAAGCCACGGTTGATGCAGTGCACGCCGCGCAAGCCGCCGGCCGCGACATCGTTTCGGTCGGCACCACCAGCCTGCGCGCGCTCGAATCGGCATCGCAGGCCGGCGAATTGAAAGCAGGCAGCGCCGAGACCGCACTGTTCATCACGCCGGGTTACCGCTTCAATACCGTGACGCGGCTGATCACCAATTTCCATTTGCCGAAATCGACGCTGTTGATGCTGGTGTCGGCCTTTGCCGGTTACGATACAATCCGCGCAGCCTATGCCCATGCGATCGCCGAACGTTACCGCTTTTTCAGCTATGGCGACGCGATGCTTTTGACCCGCGATTCCGTTTCCAGTGCTTTCGTGCCGCGAAGGCGAGCCGAAGACAGTGCAGGAATAACACGACAAGGCGAGGCCGACAATGGCGCAGATGGACTGGGAACGGAATAAGACATGCTTGAATTTGAACTGCTAAACACTGACGGCCAGGCGCGCCGCGGCCGGATGAAACTGAACCACGGCACGGTCGAGACACCGGTGTTCATGCCGGTCGGCACCTATGGCTCGGTGAAAGCGATGTCGCCGCAGGAATTGCACGACATCGAGGCTCAGATCATCCTCGGCAACACTTTCCACCTGTGGCTGCGCCCCGGACTGGAAGTGGTCAAGAAATTCGGCGGGCTGCACCGTTTCATCGGCTGGGACAAGCCGATTCTGACCGATTCCGGCGGCTTCCAGGTGTTTTCGCTCGGCGCGATGCGCAAGATTTCCGAAGAGGGCGTGCGCTTCGCCTCACCGATCAACGGCGACAAGCTGTTCCTGTCGCCGGAAGTGTCGATGCAGATCCAGCGCGTACTCGATGCCGACATCGTGATGCAGTTCGACGAATGCACGCCATACAAGATCAACGACCGGCCTGCGACCAGGGGCGAAGCGGCGCAATCGATGCAACTCTCGCTGCGCTGGGCCAGACGGTCGCTGGACGAATTCAACCGCGAGCAAAACCCGAACGCGCTGTTCGGCATCGTGCAGGGCGGCATGTTCGAAGACCTGCGCGACGAATCGCTGGCCGGACTGGAAGACATCGACTTTCACGGCATCGCCATCGGCGGGCTATCGGTCGGCGAACCGAAGGAAGAGATGCAGCGCATCCTGGCGCATACCGGCCCGCGCCTGCCCGCGCGCAAACCGCATTACCTGATGGGCGTCGGCACGCCGGAAGATCTGGTACATGGCGTCGCCAACGGCATCGACATGTTCGATTGCGTGATGCCGACCCGCAATGCCCGAAACGGCTGGCTGTTCACCCGCTTCGGCGACATCCGCATCCGCAACGCCCGTTACCGCGACGACGAAGCGCCGCTGGACGCCACCTGCACCTGCTACACCTGCCGCCATTTTTCGCGCGCCTACCTGCACCATCTGGATCGCACGGCCGAGATGCTCGGGCCACGACTGAACACCATCCACAACCTGCATTACTATCTGGAACTGATGCGCGAAATGCGCACTGCCATCGAGGCTGGCCGTTTTGCCGCCTTCGTGGCCCAATTCCACACCGATCGCCAGCGCGGAATTTGACAATTTGACGGGGTATGCACAATAAAATGGCATTCCGGCCAGATTTTATGCGGGCACTTTAAAATACTCGCCCCTGTATATTTTTCACCCCACAGCGCCGCCAGCCGTGTCTTGCAATTCCGGAAAAACACTGGCGCCAAGTGCTAGAATGGCAGGTTTGATGGGCCGGCATTATTCCGGTCTTTTTTAACGCGCGACTGTCGTTGCGCCTTGGAGGTTTTCCATGGGTGAAGGTGGCTTTAACATTGCCGAATTCTGGCCGATCATATTGATGTTCGCGTTGTTGTATTTCATGATGATCCGACCGCAACAAAAGCGCCAGAAGCAACAGATGCAGTTACTGGCTGGCCTGGCCGAAGGTGACGAAGTCGCGACAGCCAGCGGCATTCTCGGCCGCATCGCCAGCATTTCGGAAACCGTCGTCAAGCTGGAGATTGCGCCTGACGTCACCATCCAGGTGCAAAAGGCCACTGTTACCACGCTGCTGCCCAAAGGCACGCTCGACAATCCGAATCCCACTCCCGACTCGCTGCCGCCGCCGTCCTGCTGCGCCTGACCCTCCAACGCCGGAACTGAAACGCCATGAACCGTTATTCTCTCTGGAAATACATTCTCATCCTGGTAGCGCTGGTGTTCGGCGTGCTGTACACCGCGCCGAATTTTTTCGGCGAATCTCCGGCGGTGCAAGTCAGCAGCGCGAAATCGACGCTGAAAATCGATTCGAGCCTGATTGACCGGGTCGAAAGCGTGCTGAAGGCTGGCGACATCAAAACCAGCGGCGTGTTTTTCGAACTGAGCGGCACGCACGGCACGGTGCGCGCGCGATTCGCTGATCCGGACACGCAGTTCAAGGCCAAGGCGCTGCTGGAAAAAGAATTGAACGCCGACCAGAACGATCCGAACTATGTCGTAGCCTTCAACCTGCTGTCGAACACACCGCAGTGGTTGCAAAACATGCATGCGCTGCCGATGTATCTCGGCCTCGATTTGCGCGGCGGCGTGCATTTCCTGATGCAGGTCGACATCAAGGCCGTGATGAACAAGCGGCTGCAAGGGATGCTGTCTTCTGCACGCACGGCACTGCGTGACAAGAACGTGCGCCACGCCGGCATCGCCCGCAACGGCGACGCGATCGACATCCGTTTCGCCGATGCGGAAACACGCGCAACAGCGAAGGAAGTGCTGACCAAGCAAATGCCGGACACACTACTGGCCGAGGCCACTGACGGTTCGCACCTCAAGCTGGTGATGACGCTCAAACCGGAAGCGCTGAAACAGACGCGCGATGATGGCGTCAAACAAAACATTTCGACGCTGTCGAAGCGGGTCAATGAACTCGGCGTCGCTGAACCGGTCATCCAGCAGCAGGGCGCGGACCGGATCGTCGTGCAACTGCCGGGCGTGCAGGACGTCTCGCGCGCGAAAGACATTATCGGCCGCACCGCGACGCTGGAAGTGCGCATGGTCGATGAATCGGTCACTCGCGGCATGGAAGAAACCGTTGCGGTGCCTTTCGGCTCGGAACTGTTCAAGTCCGGCAAGGGTGCGCCGGTCGTGCTGGTCAAGGAACCGATCATCACCGGCGATTACATTTCGAACGCCTCCGCCAGCTTCGACCAGAACCAGCAACCGTCGGTCAGCATTGACTTGAACGGCGACGGCGGCCGCAAGATGCGTCTGGCAACGCGCGAAAAAATCGGCAAGCTGATGGCGATCGTGCTGTTCGAAAAAGGCAAGGGCGAAGTGCTGACGGTCGCAACCATCCGCGATGAACTCGGCGCGCGCTTCCAGATCACCGGCATGGGCACGTCCGAAGCGGCGAACGACCTGTCGCTGCTGTTGCGTGCCGGTTCGCTGGCCGCACCGATGGAAATCATCGAGGAACGCACCATCGGGCCGCAACTCGGCGCCGACAACGTCACCAAAGGCTTCAACTCGACACTGTACGGCTTCGCCGCCGTGTCGCTGTTCATGGTGTTCTACTACATGATGTTCGGCCTGTTCAGCGTGATCGCGCTGTCGGTGAACGTGCTGCTGCTGGTGGCGATCCTGTCGCTGATGCAGGCGACGCTGACCCTGCCAGGCATGGCGGCGATTGCGCTGGCACTCGGCATGGCGATCGACTCGAACGTGCTGATCAATGAACGCGTGCGCGAAGAACTGCGCGCCGGACAGTCACCGCACGCAGCGATTTCGCTCGGTTTCGAGCATGCCTGGGCAACGATTCTCGACTCGAACGTGACCACGCTGATCGTCGGTCTGGCGCTGCTGATTTTTGGTTCCGGTGCAGTGCGCGGCTTCGCGGTCGTGCACGTGCTCGGCATCCTGACATCGCTGTTTTCGGCCGTGTTCGTTTCGCGCGGCGTGGTCAATCTCTGGTATGGCCGCAAGAAAAAACTGAACTCGGTCGCCATCGGCCAGATATGGAAGCCGGGGGAGTGAGCCTCGTCGTACGCCAGCAGCCACAACATTTTTATTTGGTAAACCAATAAACCAGGATTCGACATGGAATTCTTCCGCATCAAAAAAGACATTCGCTTCATGGAGAATGCACTGCTGTTCAACGTCGTGTCGGCGATCACTTTCGTCGCGGCAGTGTTTTTTCTGTGGCACAAGGGCTTGCACTTGTCGGTCGAATTCACCGGCGGCACAGTGATGGAAGTCACCTATCAGAAATCAGCCGATATCCAGAACATCCGCCAGACCATCGATGGACTGGGCATCGTCGACACGCAGGTACAGAATTTCGGCCGGGCGCAGGATGTGCTGATTCAAATGCCGCCGCTGAAAGGCATGACTTCCGCGCAGCAAAGCGAGAAAGTAATGGCAGCACTGCAAGCGGCTGCCCCGGATGCGAAGCTGAGACGGGTGGAGTTCGTCGGCCCGCAAGTCGGCGACGAGCTGGCGCATGACGGGCTGATGGCGCTCGGCATGGTGGTGCTCGGCGTGGCGATCTACCTCGCCTTCCGTTTCGAATGGAAATATGCGGTCGCGGCGATCATCGCGAACTTGCACGACGTGGTGATCATCCTTGGCTTTTTCGCGTTCTTCCAGTGGGAATTCTCTCTGTCGGTGCTGGCAGCGGTGCTGGCGGTGCTGGGCTACTCGGTCAACGAGTCGGTGATCATTTTTGACCGCGTGCGCGAAAATTTCCGCAAGTTGCGCGGCGCAACGGTGCACCACGTGCTCGATCACGCGATCACCAGCACGATCTCGCGTACCGTAATCACCCATGCCTGCACCCAGATGATGGTGCTGGCGATGCTGTTTTTCGGCGGCCCGACGCTGCATTATTTCGCCGTCGCGCTGACCATCGGCATTTTGTTCGGCATTTATTCGTCGGTATTCGTCGCCGCCGCAATTGCAATGTGGCTCGGCATCAAGCGTGAAGACCTGATCAAGCATGTCAAGGATCAGCGCTCTGGCGATACCGACGGCGCAGTCGTCTGATTCCAGTCCTTTTTGCAGAGAGTCTTACTCATGTACCAACACATCAAGGTGCCGGCCAACGGCCAGAAAATTACCGTCAACCCGGACAATTCGCTGAATGTCCCGAATCGTCCGATCATCCCGTACATCGAAGGTGACGGCATCGGCGTCGATGTCGTGCCGGTGATGCTGAAAGTGATCGATGCAGCCATCGCCAAAGCTTATGACGGCCAGCGCAAGATCGAATGGATGGAAATTTACGCCGGCGAGAAATCGACCCGCGTCTACGACCCGGACACCTGGCTGCCGGATGAAACGCTGCAGGCGATGAAGGAATTCGTCGTCTCGATCAAAGGGCCGTTGACCACGCCGATCAGCGGCGGCATGCGCTCGCTGAACGTCGCGATGCGCCAAAAACTCGACCTGTATGTCTGCTTGCGCCCGATCCGCTATTTCGACGGCGTGCCTTCGCCGCTGCGTCAGCCGGAAAAAACCGACATGGTGATTTTCCGCGAAAACACCGAAGACATTTACGCCGGCATCGAATGGGCGGAAGGTTCCGAAGACGCGAAGAAGATCATCCAGTTCCTGCAGGAGGAAATGGGCGTCACGCAGATCCGTTTCCCGGAAACTTCCGGCATCGGCATCAAGCCGGTCTCAGAGGAAGGTTCGGAACGGCTGGTCAGAAAAGCGATCCAGTATGCGATCGACAATGACAAGCCATCGGTAACGCTGGTCCACAAGGGCAACATCATGAAGTTCACCGAAGGCGGCTTCCGTGACTGGGGTTATGCGGTCGCGCAGCAGGAATTCGGCGCCGAAGCGATCGGCAAGGGCCCGTGGCGCAAATTCAAGAATCCGAAAAACGGCAAGGAAATCGTCGTCAAAGACGTGATCGCCGACGCGTTCTTGCAGGAAATCCTGCTGCGTCCGGAAGAATACAGCGTGATCGCCACGCTGAACCTGAACGGCGATTACATTTCCGACGCACTGGCCGCACAAGTCGGCGGCATCGGCATCGCGCCGGGCGCGAACATTTCCGATTCGGTGGCGATCTTCGAAGCGACCCACGGCACCGCCCCGACGCTGGCCGGCAAGAACGTGGTCAATCCCGGCTCGGTGATCCTGTCGGCTGAAATGATGCTGCGCCACATGGGCTGGACCGAAGCGGCCGACCTGGTGGTGAACGCGATGCAAAAAGCGATCGCCACCAAGAAGGTGACCAACGATTTCGCCCGCCTGATGGATGGTGCCACCGAAGTCAGCACCTCGGAATTCGGCGAGGTGATGATCGCGCAGATGTGAGCGGCACCGCTTCGGGCAACGCTGGAAGCTAAAATATACTGCGGGTTGTATTTTATAATCGCCGCAGAATAACTGGCCATAGCGGTGTGATTTTATTCATACCCCGCCTTTTAACCAATAAAAAAGGACGCTGCAGCGTCCTTTTTTCATTTGGCAGAAACGTTCACGGCGCAAACGACGAACCGCAACCGCATGTGTTGGTAACGTTCGGATTCTTGATCACGAATTGCGCCCCGCTGATGTCTTCCCGATAATCAATCTCGGCACCGACCAGATACTGGTAACTCATTGCGTCGATCAGCAACTGCACGCCATTTTTCATCATGGTGGTGTCATCTTCGTTGACGGTTTCGTCAAAGGTAAAGCCGTACTGGAAACCGGCGCAGCCGCCGCCCTGAACGAATACCCTCAGTTTCAGTGCCGGATTGCCCTCTTCGGCAATCAGCTCGGCCACCTTGTTGGCGGCGCTGTCGGTGAAGTTGATCGGTGCGGGCGTGTCGATAACGGCATTCATAGTTTGCTCCTGCAAAAATTCGTTGGAGCCATTATAGCCGCGACACTGAATTCATGCTTTGGCCATCGCCAACTGCAATACCGGCTCGTCCGATTGGTCATGCGACAGCCTGCCAGCAATCAGCGCCCCGGCGTGCATTTCCAGCTGTTTGTAGTTCACGTCACCGTTGATGCGCGCTTTGGGTTGCAGTTCCAGCAACTCCGTCGATTGCACCGAACCATTGATTTCACCATTCGTGACCAGATGCGCAACCTTCACTTCGCCATCAATTTTCGCTTGATCGGAAATCACCAGCAGGCTCGGTTCTCCGTCATCCGCTATGACATTGCCTTTGACTTCGCCATCGATGCGCATCCCGCCGCTAAAATGCACATCCCCCTGAATGCGCGTGGTCACGCCGATCAGGGTGTCAATCGAATTCTTGGGTTTACGGCTGAACATGGCTTTCCCCTCTTCATTTTTCCGGGACTACGACCGTGTGACTCATGAATGTTTCGGAATCATTTAGCTGCCCGGTCTTTCATTATAACCCTGTTGATTTTTGTACCTTAATTTGGCCTTTTTCGAGCACACGGGCCTGGACGTTTTTGACGACGGCACCTTCCGGCAAGGCAATCACACCCTCCAGCCGCTGGTAGTGTTTGAAACCGAGCTTGTAACTGTCCTGATCTGCCGAGCGCTCCTTCGGATAGGTCAGCGTAACGGTCTGTCCACCCTGTTCTGCGGTAACCACCAGTTGCAGTTCTCCACCGAACCGCTGCTTGCCATTCCCACCCTGCATCACCAGCAAGCGGAAACGTAACTGGTTCGGCGGAACCGGTTCGACCGACATCCGCTGGATGGTCAATCCCTGCGGGCCGGTATTGGCCGGCAACAAACTCTCGAAGAATGCCAGATCTTCCTTCAGCCGCACATTTTCCGTTTCGAGCGTCTTGATTTGCTCGCTCAACTGGTTTTGCGCAGCGCGTTCAATGTTCAGCCGCGATTCCGCCGCATCGACCGATTTGATCAGCTTGTCGCGTTCTTCGCGAAGTTCGATGAGCTGCGTCCGTTGATCCCGGGTATCCGAGTCAAACCCGGCAAAACCGCGACCCAGATCGTAGACCCACAGCGCAGCCGCGATACCGACCGCTAGCAGCAGCAAACCGAACACCACCCGCAGCGGCAACGGCAGCTGGCTTTTGACCGTCATGGTCGGCGCAGAAATCGAGAGACGTTGCAGCCAGAGCTTACGTTTCACGTAGGTTCCCTATTCTGAGTAATCACGGAATGACTGGAATATGCTGCAATCCGGCAACTTCGTCCAGCCCGAACATCAGGTTCATGCATTGCACACCCTGACCAGCCGCGCCTTTCACCAAATTGTCTTCGACCACCAGAATCACCAGCGTGTCGCCGCCAAATGGGCGATGCACTGCGATACGCAGGATATTCGAGGCACGTACACTGCGGGTTTCCGGGTGGCTGCCGGCCGGCATCACGTCGACGAACGCGGCACCGCGATAGTGGTTTTCATACAAGGCTTGGAAGTCGACGTCGCGCGCTTCCGGCAGGATGCTCGCGTACAACGTCGAATGAATGCCGCGAATCATCGGTACCAGATGCGGCACGAAGGTCAACCCGACCTTGCGCCCGCCGGTCAGCGCTTCCAGCCCTTGCACGATTTCTGGCAGGTGCCGGTGCCCTTTCACGCCATACGCGTGGAAATTGTCGCTGGCTTCGGCCAGCAGCGACCCGATCGCAGCTTTTCTGCCAGCACCGGAAGTGCCGGATTTCGAATCGGAAATCAGCGCCGATTCATTCACCAACGGCTTGCCCTGGGTCAGCAACGGCGCCAGTCCAAGCTGCACCGAAGTCGGATAGCAGCCAGGCAGGCCAATCACACGCGCCTGTTTGATCGCATCGCGATTCACCTCCGGCAAGCCATATACCGCCTCGGCCAGAATATCCGGACATGCGTGCTCCATGCCGTACCATTGCTTGAATGCGGCCGTATCCTTCAGGCGGAAATCTGCCGCCAGGTCGATGATCTTCACACCGGCCGCGAGCAATTCGCGCGCCTGCGACATTGCGACGCCATGCGGCGTCGCGAAGAAAACCACGTCACATTCGTTCAGGTGCGCCTTTTCCGGCGTGCTGTATGCCAGCATTACGCGATTGCGCAGCGACGGGAACATTTCCGCGACCGGCATCCCATCTTCCTTGCGCGACGTGATGGAAGTCAATTGCACTTGCGGATGCGCAGCCAGCAGCCGCAGCAATTCCACGCCCGTATAACCTGTGCCGCCAACAATACCGACCTTGATCATGGCTTAACCTCGTTTTGTAACCGGAGATTCATTTGAATTTCGCATTGTAATTCGATTTCTACCCATTTGTTGCATGATAGCAAGGCAAATGTGCTGTACTACACACATATGCAATAACTTGCAGCAAAAAGTAAAAAAGCCGCCTGGCAGGAACCTGGCGGCTTTTTTGGGGTGCATAACCAGGGAAAGCGCTGCCGAAGCAGCCAACTTTCCGCGACGATCAGCGCTTGGAGAACTGTTTGGCGCGACGTGCTTTGCGCAGACCAACCTTTTTCCGTTCGACTTCACGCGAATCGCGGCTGACAAAGCCTGCTTTCGACAGCACCGGTTTCAGCGCTGCATCGTAATCGATCAGCGCACGGGTGATGCCGTGACGCACAGCGCCGGCCTGGCCGGATTCACCACCGCCATTGACGTTGACTTTGATATCGAAACGTTCGGCATTGTCGGTCAGCACCAGCGGCTGGCGAATGACCATCAGGCCGGTTTCACGCGAAAAATATTCGTCTGCCGGCTTGCCGTTGACGACGATTTGACCGCTGCCGGCCTTGATGAACACGCGAGCCACTGCACTTTTGCGACGGCCGGTTCCGTAATTGTAGTTACCGATCATGTCTGCTCCTTACAGTTCAAGTGCTTTGGGTTGCTGCGCAGTGTGCGGATGCGAGTCATCGGCATACACTTTCAGCTTCTTGATCATCGCATAGCCAAGCGGGCCTTTCGGCAGCATGCCTTTAACCGCTTTTTCCAGCGCGCGACCAGGGAAACGCTGCTGCATCTTTTCGAAATTGGTTTCCTTGATGCCGCCCGGATAGCCGGTGTGACGATAGTACTTCTTGTTCAGGTTCTTGGTACCGGTCACGCGCAGCTTGCTGGCGTTGACGACGATGATGAAATCGCCGGTATCGACGTGCGGAGTAAATTCCGGTTTGTGTTTGCCGCGCAGTCGGAGTGCCACTTCGCTGGCAACACGTCCGAGGACTTTGTCCGTCGCGTCAATCACGAACCAGTCGCGCTGGACTTCATGTCCTTTAGCGGAAAAGGTTTTCATGTTGACTTCCTAAATATTTGAATGCGCCCAAACGGCGGTTCCGTCTTTGATGATGCCTGCGGACTCGGCCTTATTGTACTTCCCGGGCGGAAGGGAAGCTTGTTATTATAGTCTTTTCAACGACTTGGCGTCAAATATCCGGTGCATACAATAAAAAAACCCGAAACACTGCGGTTTCGGGTTTTAAATTTCACGTCAGGCAAGACGGATGGAGTAACAAAATATCAACAAGTGCGTATCGTTCGGCTATTCATGTTTAAAGTATAACATGGCTGATTATATTCAACAGCTAGCATGACAGAACAACCATAACCGATGTTTAATGAGTGTGATGACCGTTGCTTTCAAGCAACAGAATAATGGTGACTCCCAGGGCAACCAGCAAGACTTGCGGGATGGATTCGCGTAGCGTTGGACGTTTTTGCATCTGCGGCATCAAATCGCTGACGGCAATATAAATGAAGCCGGAAGACGCCAGCACCAGCGCATACGGAATCAGGTTGTCTGCATGGGCCAGCGCGAAATAGCCGATCAGCCCGCCCACAATCGCCAACAGGCTGCTGATCAGGTTGTACACCGAGGCGCGGACGCGTGAAATACCGGCATTCAACAACACAATGAAATCACCCAGCCGCAACGGTATTTCGTGCATCATGATCGCCAGACTGGTCATCATGCCCACTTTATAGTCAGCCAGAAACGCCGCTGCAATCAGGATGCCGTCAGTGAAATTGTGCATCCCGTCGCCAACCAGAATCAGCCAGCCGGACTTGCCTGCCGCGCGGGCATCGAAGCCTGGATGATGATGATGACCATCATGCTCGTGGTGGTGCGAATGACGCAGGATCGACAGCTTTTCCAGCAGGAAAAAACCGAACAGCCCGAACAGCAGGGTCATGAACAGACGATGCGGCTCAATCCCCGATTCAAACGCTTCCGGCAGCGAGTGCAGCATCGCAATCGACAGCATGATGCCAACCGACAGGCTGACCATGCGTTCGACCACTCGCGACAGCAATTTGTACGACAGTAGCGCCGCCACCGTGAGGCTGGCCACGCCGGACAGCAAGGCGGCCAGCAGGATGCAAATAAGCGTAATATCGATGACACTCTCCTTTTTGCAACAATGTTGCAAATTGGCGCGTAGTGTAACGCTTTCCGCCGCTCAAAGGAATAGTCACCCGCCGCCGGCAAAGCCGTTTTGCCGCCAGGCTTCGAACACCGCAACGGCGACTGCATTCGACAGGTTCAGACTGCGGTTGTGAGGGCGCATCGGCAGTCGGATGCGCTGTGTTTCGGCAAAGGTGTCGCGCACTGCCGGAGCCAACCCCTTGGTTTCCGAACCGAACACCAGCCAGTCGCCCGGTTGGAAGGCGATATCGGCGAACGCGTGCGCGCCGTGCGTCGTGAACGCAAACATCCGTGCCGGATCGGGCCGTTCGCTGGCAACAAACGCCTGCCAGTTGTGATGCACCTTCATCGTCGCGTATTCGTGATAATC
Source organism: Burkholderiaceae bacterium (assembly GCA_034933385.1). GTDB lineage: Bacteria > Pseudomonadota > Gammaproteobacteria > Burkholderiales > Burkholderiaceae_D > QZKY01. Next base: position 16,743 of record JAYFNP010000164.1, read on the forward strand.
GAGTCCGGCCCGACGCATTTTCGCATCATCCAGCGGGAAACCGAGCGGCTCGACCAGATGCAGTTGCGCGCCGGTGTTGGCACACAGGCGGATGATGTTGCCGGTATTCGGCGGAATTTCCGGTTCGACCAGAACCACATGAAACACTTCTCTCTCCTTAATGCGAGGCCCGCGCAAATACCAGATTGGTCACGCGCGCCGCGCCAAAACGTTTCAGCACCGCCGCCAGTTCGCCCAGCGTTTCACCGGTCGTCATCACGTCATCGACCAAGCCGACATGCCGGCCACGAATACGCCCGAGGCCGTTGGCGTCCAGCGTAAATGCACGCCGCACATTCTTGTGGCGCTCGCTCACCGGCAGCAACGATTGCGCCGCCGTTTCGCGCACACGGATTGCCAGTGCCGCTTCGAACGGAATCGCCAGCCGTTGCGACAGGTGCCGCACGATTTCCAGCGACTGGTTAAAGCCGCGCCCAGCCAGCCTTTCGCGCGCCAATGGCACCGGCAACAGCAAGTCCGGCATCGCAGCGTCCGCGGGCAACGCGTTGTACAGCAGTCGCGCCAGCAACCGCGCCAGCGCCAGTTGACCACCGAACTTCAGCGCCAGCACCATCTGATCAACCGGCGCAGCATAATCGATGGCTACCAGCGTCGCATCGAACGCCGGCGACTGTTTCAGGCAAGCGCCACACACGGCGCTTTCCGCCATCGCGTGCGGCAACGGGTTCGCACACTGGGCGCAGCGCATCGGTCTGTAGTCGAAAAATTGCGCTTCGCAGCTAACGCACAGGTTGTCGTCGCATACCGTGCCGCACAACACGCACGCCGACGGCAAAACCGCGGGCAAGCGCTTCTGAAAGAATTTCCACGATTGGCGCAATAGGGTCGGCATCGGCAACGGCAGCAGGTAAACTGTGCGCATTATCTCACCGGAACCGCTACCGTGCCCCTGTCTTCCGCCGACCCGACCGACTTGCAACGCGTACGCGGATTATTCGCTTCGCCAGCGCGTATTGCCGCATCCGCTTTCCTGCGGCGCGAAATCGCACGGCGCATGGCCGAGCGGCTCGACCTGATCAAATACACGCCGGATTCGCTGCTCGATGCCGGCTGTGGCACGGGCGACGATCTGCTACTGCTGCATCGGCACTACCCGCAGGCGCGCCTGGCTGGCGTCGATCTGTCGGAGGCGATGCTGGCCGCCGCCGAGGCAAACTTAACGGCGGCGCAATCGGCATGGCAAAAACTGCTGGCGCGCGTGTTTGCGTCGAAACCTGCTGCGCAACTCGACTGCGCTGATTTCGCCGCACTGCCGCAAACCGATAACAGCGTCGGGCTGTTGTGGTCGAACCTCGCGCTGCACTGGCATTCGCAGCCAGCCGTGGTCTTTGCCGAATGGCGGCGCGTGCTGCAGACCGATGGCCTGCTGATGTTTTCCTGTTTCGGGCCTGACACGTTCATCGAACTGCGCCGTGCCTTCTCGACCATCGACAACTATCCGCATACGCTGGCGTTCGTCGATATGCATGACTTAGGCGACGCTCTGGTGCAGGCCGGGTTCGCGACGCCGGTGATGGATATGGAACGAATCACGGTCACTTACGATACGCCGGAAAAATTGCTGGCCGACGCACGCAGCTTTGGCGGCAATCCGCTGACCGGGCGGCGACGTAGCTTGCTCGGACGGCAGGCGCACCGACGTCTGCTGCAAGCGCTCGACGCGCAGCGCAACGCCGATGGCAAGATTCCGCTGAGCTTCGAAATCCTGTACGGCCATGCGTTCAAGCCTGCACCACAAACCACCGGCAACGGCGAAACGATCGTCCGCTTCGCGCCGCGCCAGCGCGACCGCTAGACCGAAGGGCGGCATAGTCGCCGGGGAACGCTTTTATATCGAGAAAATATGTGGGTATACAATAAAAACATCCGCTATGGCCAGACTTTCTGCGGCTTGTTTTAAATACTACTCTCAGTATATTTTTTCT
>JAYFNP010000165.1:0-1611 GCA_034933385.1 Burkholderiaceae bacterium
GTAATACGTGCGGTTCACGCCGTTTCTGACTTCCTGCCACGATTCCATGCTCTTGCCATGCGTATCCCAGAAATCGTCCGGCAGCGCCATCACGCCGGAATACAGCAGGTCGGTGTCTTCGAGCACCTGGTCGTTGAAATAATCTTCGGCCGGCAAGCCCATCGCCCGCGCCTTGATGCGCATGTTGATGTCTTTCGACACCAGCACGATCAGCCGTCCCGGCTGTTCGTCGGCCAGCGCACGCACGATGCCGAGGATCTGGTTGTCGATCTTGCCGCTGGTCAGGCCGGCCGGCAAGGTGACATTGTTCAGCTTGGTTTGGAAGAACAGATTGCCTTTCGCTTCCTTGTTGCCCAGCTTCGACAGCGGGATGCCGTTTTCGATGGCGTTCTCGTCGATCCCTTCGACCAGCGAATCCAGCGTGCGCGACACCTGGCGCGCATTGCGGGCAACATCGGACATGCCGCGCTTGTGACCGTCCAGCTCTTCCAGCGTCGACATCGGCAGGAAAATGTCATGCTCTTCAAAACGGAACAGCGAGGTCGGGTCGTGCATCAGCACATTGGTGTCGAGCACGAACAGTTTGGTCATGCCGGTATTGGCCGCCGAGCGTCGGGCACTGGATTTCAGGCGCATATGGGCCGGTTTGCTCGTTGAGGGTGCGGGCGTGTCAGACAGCAATGTTTGTGCCTTGTTCGATTTCAAGGCAGGCGTGGTGGCCTTGGGAGCAGCTTTGGATGTCGGCTTTGCCGCGGGTTTTACCGCAGGCTTGGCTGCGGGGGCTTGCGTTTGCTTGGATGTGGTCTTTCCGGTTTTCACGGCGTTGCGCTTGGCAGCTTTCGGATATTCTTTGGGCACCAGCAAGGTTGCAGGCTTGGTCGGGATTTTCGGTAGAGGCATCGCAGTCTCGTTAAGGGGTTCAGTGTGTCATCAATTCTTGTTCAGGACGGTAACGTAATTCAGCACCTGTTCGACATGGCCCGGCACACTGACGGCGCGCCATTCTTTTATCAGCGTACCGGCTGGGTCGATCACGAACGTGCTGCGTTCGAGGCCCTGCACTTTTTTGCCATACATGGTTTTTTCGCGCAGGACGTTGAACATTGTGCACAGGTCGCCATCCGGGTCGGAAATCAGCTCAAACGGCATTGCCAGCTTGGTCTTGAATCCTTCGTGCGAATGGACGCTGTCGCGGCTGATGCCAAAGATTTCGGTGTTCGCGCTCTGGAATTTCGCATACAGATCGCGAAAGGTCATGCTTTCGGCGGAACAGCCGGGCGTGTTGTCTTTCGGGTAGAAAAACAGCACGATGTTTTTTCCCTTGAAGTCGGATAACGTGAAGGTCTTGCCGCTGGTCATCGGGGCAGAAAATTCCGGCACGGTCAGACCGATTGCGGAGGGGGTGTCAGCCATGCTTTTCTCCAGTCTGGAAATGAAGTCAGGTTCAAGCTCGAAATGATACATCGGCAGCAGGCAAGAGATGTTTCGATTGCCTCGCTGTTGTACCGACCGACATTTTGAACGATACGACGCGATTCGAGGGCAGGAATATACTCATGCGTGTATTTTTCATAAGCCGGTATTTATCTGGCGCTACAACATGTTTTTTGA
>JAYFNP010000166.1:0-7678 GCA_034933385.1 Burkholderiaceae bacterium
GCTTTTCCAGACTTGGGCGCGGCAGCTTTGGCTGCGGTTTTCGACGCCGTTTTGGCGGCGGTTTTTGTCCCCGCCTTGCGTTCCTCGAATTCGAACACCACCTTGCCGTCCTTGCCTTGCGCCAAGTACGCCTTGAACGGGCGGCGGGTCCGTTGCGACACGAAGCCGGGCAGCAAATCGGTCTTGCCGTTGCTCAGCAGCTTTTGCATTTGCTCCGGCACGATCTCCTGTTGCAGGATGATGCGGCCGCTGCGGAAGTCGCAGCCTTTCGGTTTGGTCACCGTTTTTTCGCAGACGTAGGCCAGGCCCATTTCATACACATTGCTGCCGCATTTGGGGCAGGTGCCGAGCGGCGTCTGGCCGCTGAAATCGACCGGTTCGCCGTTGTCGTCGCCGTCCTGCGGTTGGCCAAAATCGAATTCCAGCTTGTAATTCTTGAGTTCGTCGTCGTGGACGATTTTCAGGATCGCGGCGAACGGCCGCCCCATTTTCGAGCGGAAACCTTGCAGCGGGCCGATGGTTCGGTCTTTCAGCAATTGCTCGACTTCGGCAATTTCGAATTGGCGGCTGCCGGGCGTCTTGCCGATCGAAAATTCGCATTTTGTGCAGGCGAAGCGGCGGTAATTTTCCTTGACCACGCCGCCGCAGTTCGGGCAGGGCGTGGCCAGCGTCGCATAATCGCCGGGCACCGTGTCTTCGTCGTATTCCTTGGCGCGCTTGACGATGATTTGCGCCATCTGCGCGATTTCGCGCATGAATTCTTCGCGGCTGATCTGCCCCTTTTCCATTTGCGACAGCTTGTATTCCCATTCGCCGGTCAGTTCTGGCAGCGTCAGTTCGTCGACGCCGAGGCCGTGCAGCAGCGTCATCAACTGGAACGCCTTGGCGGTCGGGATGATTTCCCGGCCTTCGCGCAACAGGTATTTTTCCGTCAGCAAGCCTTCGATGATCGCCGCCCGAGTTGCCGGCGTGCCCAGTCCCTTGCCAGCCATCGCTTCGCGCAATTCATCTTCTTCGACCTGCTTGCCGGCGCCTTCCATCGCGGTCAACAGCGTCGCTTCGGTGTAGCGTGCCGGCGGCCGGGTAGTCAGTGCGTTGACGTTGATGGTGTCGGTCCTGACCTTTTCGCCTTGCGCAACTGGCACCAGGATTTTGCTGTCTTCGTCATCTTTTTCGAGCACTTCCTTGCCGTAGATTGCCAGCCAGCCCGGGTTGGTCATCACCCTGCCTTCGCTCTTGAACTGGTGGCCGGACACTTCGGTAATGCGCGTCGTGACCTGAAACTCAGCCGCGGGGAAGAACACCGCCATGAAGCGCCGCGTGACCAGGTCGTACAGCCGCTGTTCGGCTTCGGACAGGTTTTTCGGCGCTTGCGTAGTCGGGATGATCGCAAAGTGATCGGAAATCTTGCTGTTGTCGAAGATCCGCTTGTTTGGCTTGAGCCACTTCTTGTTCAGAATCTGCGACGCGAATTGCTGGTAATTATTGCTTTCAGTCAGCGTTTCCAGTGTTTCGCGCGTGGTATCGAGATAATCTTCCGGCAGATGGCGCGAATCGGTACGCGGATAAGTCAGCACCTTGTGCCGTTCATACAGCGCTTGCGCGATCGCCAGCGTGTTTTTGGCGGAAAAGCCGAAGCGCGAGTTGGCTTCGCGCTGCAGGCTGGTCAGGTCGAACAGCATCGGCGACATCGACGTGGTCGGACGCGATTCTTCGCTGACCTTGCCCGGCTGGTTGCGGCAAGCGGTAGCGATGCTGTCGGCCGCAGTCTTGCTCCATAGCCGTTCGGCGCGCTTTTCGCTATCTTCGCCATCCTTCTTGAATTTCGGATCGAGCCAGCGGCCCTGGTAGACGCCGGCGGCGCAGACGAAGTCGGCGCGCACTTCCCAGTAGTCACGCGAGATGAATCGCTTGATCGCTTCTTCGCGTTCGACCACGATCGACAGCGTTGGCGTTTGCACCCGGCCGACGGTGGTCAGGTAAAAACCGCCTTCTTTCGAATTGAATGCGGTCATTGCGCGCGTGCCGTTGATGCCGATCAGCCAGTCGGCTTCGGAGCGGCAGCGCGCAGCTTCGGCCAGTGGCAGCATCTCTTGGTCATCGCGCAATTTTTTGAAACCGTCGCGGATCGCGCCTTGCGTCATCGATTGCAGCCACAGCCGCTTGATCGGCTGTTTCGCTTTGGTATGCTGCGCGATCAGCCGAAAAATCAGCTCGCCTTCGCGCCCGGCGTCGCAAGCGTTGATGATCTCGGTGACATCCTTGCGCTTGATCAGCTTGTTCAGCAGTTTCAGTCGGGATTCGGTTTTCGCAATCGGGTTCAGCGCGAAGTGCGGCGGAATCGTCGGCAAGTGGGCAAAACTCCATTTGCCGCGCTTGACTTCATATTCTTCCGGCGCGGCGATTTCCAGCAGGTGACCGACGGCCGAGGACAGGATGTATTGGTCCGACTCGAAATAGTCATCATGCTTGGTGAAGCCGCCGAGCGACTTGGCGATGTCGTTCGCGACCGAGGGTTTTTCAGCAATGATGAGAGTTTTGGACATATTCAGGTTCCAGACAGCGTGTCCGGTGGAAACCGGTTAACGCAAAAATGCGGATAGTGTAATCAAATTGGCGGCACGCGCAAGCGGCTTGTGGCTGGTGCGTTGTTGTAACGCACAATAATTGTGCAGCATCAACTAGCGGAAAAAGAGGTGGCAGCGCCAAAATCAATGGAACAGGGGCACCTCGCCGTCGTCGTCCGGGAACAGCGCATCCAGCGTCAGCGCATCCGGCTCATCGCCCTGGCTCCACAGAATCATCAGCACGATAACACGCATTTTATCTAGCGGCAGCGGCGAGTCGTTCACCGCGAGCGCACGCTCGATCACGATTTCGCGTTGAACAGGATCCAGCATGCCGACCGTTTCCAGCGACTGGATGAAACCGATCGCTTCGGTGCCGAGCGCGGCATATTCCTGTTCGGCATAAACGCGGTGCTGGCTGGCGGAAAAAGCGCCGGACAACGGGCGGCTGACGGTGAGATCGTGCGTGGCGGTTGCCAAGTCATCGAGCCAGGCCAGTGCATCCTTGATCTCAGATTCCTTGAAACCGATTTCGGACAGGGTTTTCGCCAGCGCTTCTGGTTTGGGGCAAACATCGGGACGGTAATACGTCTCGTAAAGGTAAACAAGAATGTCAAACATCGCGCTACTTTACAGGGATGTTGCCTGCGCTTCAAGTTGTCAATGGTGCAACTTTGTCCTCAAGCGGCACGGTTCCAGGCTGCATTTATGTGGTTAGTTCAGGGGTATATTGATAAATACGCTGTTTTGCCAATGGTTATGGCTGAGTTCAAAAAATACAGGGGTGAGTAATATTTTTAAGCTCACGCCTGCTTGATCGAGCTAATTCAACGGGCGAGGGGGGGCTGTTTAAAACGCAGGTGCCTGGCGGCTACCGGTGTCAGTTGGCCAGCCGCCGGTAACAGCCATCGGATAGCCGTTCGGCCAGTCCATCGAGTTCCAGCGTCAATAACAGTGCGTTTAGCGCTGCCGCTTTCAGGCCAGTGCGCTCACCCAGCAGATCGGCGGAAACCGGATCGAAACCCATCGCGTCCAGCACACGCGACGTTTCCTCATTGACAACCAGGGTTGCGTCGGCTGGCGCTGGTTTGGCTAGTGGTTGCAGCCGCAATTCTTCAAGTATGTCCTGCGCCGATTCGACCAGCTTCGCGCCCTGTTTAATCAGTTGGTGACAACCTTTTGACAGTGGTGAATGGATCGAGCCGGGAATGGCGAATACTTCGCGTCCCTGCTCAGCGGCCATCCGGGCGGTGATCAGCGAGCCGGATTGTGCCGCTGCTTCGACCACCAGCACGCCTTTAGCCAGCCCGCTAATGAGGCGGTTGCGGCGCGGGAAGTTGGCTGAAATCGCCGGTACACCGAGCGGGTACTCACTGACGATGCAACCTTGCTCGGCGATGCGATGGGCCAGCTCGCGGTTCCTGGCCGGATAGACGATGTCGGCGCCGGTGCCGATCACGGCAATCGTCGAGCCGTTGCCGTCCAGCCCGCCACGGTGCGCGGCGGCATCGATGCCGAGTGCCAGGCCGGAGACGATGGTTAGGCCGGCAGCGCTCATCGCCCGGGCAAAATTTTCGGCATTCTTGATGCCTTGTGCGGTCGCGTTGCGACTGCCGACAACCGCCAGTGACGGTGCGCCCAGCAATTCGGCACGGCCTTTGGCGTACAGCAACAGCGGCGGGTCCGGGATGTCGAGCAGCGCTTTCGGGTAATCATCGTCGGCCAGGGTCAGCAGATGGTTTTCCGGCAATGCCAGCCATTCGAGCGTGCGCTCGATCAATTGTTGCGTTTCATCGGTTGGCGGCGCGGATAGCGCTTGCGCGATGCGTTCCGGCACCGCTTTGCCAAGCGCCGAATAGGTCGCGGCGAAGATGTTTTCCGGCAAGCCGAATTCGGCCAGCAACTTTCTGGCCGTGGCCGGTCCGATGCCGGCGGTTTGCTCCAGCCGCAGCCAGGCTGCCAGTCCGGTGGATGCCGGTTGGGAACTCACCTGGCGGTTTACTCCGGCGTGCGCGCGATATCGCCGACCTGAACCGTGTCGGTGACTTCCATGATCAGCGCATACGACATATTGTTGAATACGCGGAACACGAACAGCGTGCCGTATTTTTCATCCGGCAGCCGGATCTTGCGCTTGTCATTGGTGCGATCGGCGATCACCTGGCCGGTGCGGTACAGCGTCAATACCGTGCCGACGTCGAGGTTGCTGTTCTTGCCACGGTTGATCGACACGGCCTGGTATTGTCCGGCATGACTGACGCCGCCGTAGATCGAGACGATGCGCACTTCCATCCCTTCTTCAGCCGGATGCGGCGCGTAATTGACGATCTTCCGTGGCGGCATCGGCACCAGATAGTCGCCGACGCCCATTTCCTGCTGGGCGTTGGTAACGGTAAACGCATGCGCTTCGTCCTTGCCCTTGGCGGCGCGCACCAGTTTGGCCGTACCCAGATAGGCCGCTTCATAGCCGAGGATTTTTTTGCTGCCTGGATCTTTCAGCGCGACAGCGGGACGGAATACCTGAAAGACTTCATGGTTGCCGAGGTCGCCGCGCACATAGGCGCGGTCGCCGCGGCCGATATTCACGTGGCTTTCCGTGGTAGCGACGATGCGCGGCATGCCGTCGAGTTCATTTTCCTCGATGATCAAGGCTTGCGTCAGGAATGGTTCGAGCACTTTTTCGGCGATGGTCGGTACCGCATCCTTGTCCAGTTGCGTGCTGCGGATGCGCGGTGACAGGCGTACGTCCTGTGGCGCGCCGTTGGACTGCGCACTTGAGCCGGTCGGTGTGCCCAGGCGCAGGCGGCCAGCGGCGCGATCCAGATAGACCACCTGCCCCGGGTAGATCCAGTGCGGGTTACGGATCTGCGCCTTGTTCATCCCCCAGACTTGCGGCCAGCACCACGGGTGTTCGAGGAACTTGCCGGAAATGCCCCACAGCGTGTCGCCTTTTACCACAGTGTGCTTGTCCGGCGCGTTTTTCAGAAATTCGCATTTGCCATTGCCGGCAGCCAGTACCGGTGGTGCGGCCAGCAGTGCGATTGCGGTGGCAAGAGCGGGAATCATGGCGGCTGTGCTAAACTTTTTCATGGTCGTTCCAATGAATGCGGCATCGCCGATGGCGACAGCGCGGTTTGAAGGCGCGAAACCTGATGCGGGAAAATATCGCCCAATAAATTGCCAAATTGACTCAAATTCTGCACATAAAACCCTGAACTAGCAAGGAAAACACACACTCCTGCTGCTGAGTTGTTGCTTATGCCTCTACTGAATATCCTGCGTTATCCCGATTCGCGTTTGACCAAGGTTGCCAAGCCGGTGACCGTGTTCGATGCACGCCTGAAACAACTGGTCGCCGACATGGCGGAAACGATGTACGATGCGCCCGGCATCGGGCTGGCTGCGCCGCAAGTCAATGTGCAGGAACAGCTGGTGGTGATCGACTTGACCGAAACCCGCGACGATTTGCGCGTGTTCATCAATCCGGAAATCGTCTGGGCCAGCGAAGAAAAGAAGGCCTGTCGCGAAGGTTGCCTGTCGGTGCCCGGCATTTACGACGAAGTCGAACGTTCCGAGCGGGTCAAAGTATGCGCCTTCGACGTCGATGGCAAGGCATTCGAACTGGAAGCGGAAGGCTGGCTGGCGGTATGCATCCAGCACGAACTCGATCACCTGAAGGGTCGCCTGTTCGTCGATTACCTGTCGCCCCTGAAGCGCCGGCGCATCAAGGAAAAGATGCAGAAGGAAGAGCGGGAAATCCAGCGCGAGCGCGAACGTGACCGGCGCGCCGGCAAAGGCCCGTTGCAACGCCGCGTGCGTTAATGCTTACTCCACACGGGCGGACGGATTGCCGATATGACGATCCGCGCCGCTTTCACCCACTATAACGGATGCTGACATGAGAGTCGTTTTTGCCGGTACGCCGGATTTTGCCGCACAGGCGCTGGCAAGCTTGCTGGCGGCCGGTTTCGAGGTGCCGCTGGTGCTGACCCAACCGGATCGGCCGGCCGGCCGCGGCATGCAATTGCAGCCGTCGGCAGTCAAGCGGGTCGCGCTGGCGCATGGGATTCCGGTGGCGCAGCCGGTTTCGCTGAAGCTCGACGGCAAGCATCCGGACCAGGCGCGCGCGGCGCATGAATTGCTGCGCGCGACGCCGCACGACGTGATGGTGGTAGTTGCCTACGGACTGATCTTGCCGCATTCGGTGCTGGGGATTCCGCCGCTTGGTTGCGTCAACATCCATGCGTCGCTTCTGCCACGCTGGCGCGGCGCGGCGCCGATCCAGCGCGCGATCGAAGCCGGCGATCCTGAGACCGGGGTGACCCTCATGCAGATGGATGCCGGCCTGGATACCGGCCCGATGCTGGCGGTCGAGCGTTTGCCGATTGCTTTGGACGACACCGCCGCGACCTTGCACGACAAGCTGGCCGCACTTGGCGCACGGATGATCGTGGCGACGTTGCCCGAGTTGGCGCGCGGCGCAATCGTGCCGGTGCCACAGCCGGAAGCGGGCGCCAACTACGCGGCGAAAATTCTCAAGGGCGAAGCAGCGCTCGATTTCGCGCTGCCGGCGCAAACGCTGGCGCGGCGCGTGATGGCGTTCAACCCGTTTCCTGGCGCGGCAGCGCTGGTTGGCGGGGAACAGATCAAAATCTGGCGCGCCGAACCGGTTGATGCGCCGACTGTCGGGGATGCTGGCGAGGTGCTGGCGGCGAATGCGCAAGACGGCGTGCTGGTGGCTTGCGGCGAAGGCGTGCTGCGCTTGCTGGAATTGCAAAAGCCGGGTGGCAAGCGCTTGCCGGCCAGGGAATTCATCAAGGGATTTGCGCTCGAAACGCGCCGTTTTTCCTGATTTTTCTGCAATAATGGCGGGGTATAGTGATAAATTACCCTTTATGGCCAGATAAAACCTGGTGATTTTAAAATACACCACACAGTATATTTTTGATGAAATTCGAGCACTTAATAGAAATTAACGACTTGCGCAACCCGACGATCGCGCCGCTGACACGCGCGCAATTGTGGCGCGGACTGGTATTGCGCGCCGAGGAACCGACCTGGTTCATGCCGCATCTGGATGCTTGCGAGATTATCGAGCGCTCGGAAGCGTC
>JAYFNP010000167.1:0-9783 GCA_034933385.1 Burkholderiaceae bacterium
TGATCGCTTCCATGTTCAGCGTGCAGAAACCGCGGCTGCCGTGAACCACGCGCATCGAGTGGTGGCCGCACGTGCGCACCAGCGCAAAGGCATTGTCGACTTCCTTGGTCATCACCTTGTCGGCCGCGGTCAGCGTGCCGCCGACTGCGATCAGATGCGAACTGTGCACCACCTCGTCAATGCCCGGCACGCAGAAATGCACGCGCTGGATGTCCTTGGCGGTCGCCAGATCGGGCTTGAATTCCTTGATGTTGTCAAAATCGAGCAAGCCTTCCTCGACCACCTGATCCTGCGTGTACAGCAAACGTTCTTCGCGTTCCGGATGCGTCGGCGTAATCGCATAGTCGAACGCCGCTAAAAATACCAGTCCTGTCTTCTTTTTCACGATCTGCCCCTCAAGCTTGTTGTTGCTTGATCAAGCCCGGCTTGATCTGCAACCTGACCCGCATGTTCTTGCCGGTCGTCGAATAATTGCGGATGACATTGAAGGTCTGGCTGTCCGCCACTTCGATCTCCAGGTCTTCTTCCCTTGCGCCGGCCTTGCGTGCAATCTGCTGCAACCGCTCCTTGCCGACTTCGATGACGTCGTCGATGGAAAACCGCGACGGAATTTCCGACTGCAGCCCCTCTTCCGCAATGCTCAGCACCCGCGCCTCGGTGTCGGCCATCAGGTTCAGCTCGACCGTAGTGCGCGCCATCGCCGCACCGCTGGCGTTGATCACGTCGGAGTTGTCCGGCACGACCGCCGGGATGCCCAGCAAGGCACCGATTTTCTGCGCAATGTACGGTGCCGGCCCGCCGACCACGACCAATTCTTTAGGCGCAATCTTTTTGCCTTCCAGCAGTTCGTGGATGGTATACACCGGCTTGCTGTTGATTTCCTTGATCATGTTGTTGATCTTGGACACGATCGTCTCGGCCATCAGGTCGACTACCGCCTGCGCTGCTGCTTCGGGTCGCGCATCCAGTGCTGCGGCCACCTGTTCCATCGCCTTGGCAGCCTTGGCCTTGTCGCCGATGTCGGCCAGGCCGAGGAAGATCAGCGCGTCGGTCGGCGTCGGCACCGGACCGTCGAACGCCATTGCGTTGCCCTTGCGTTCCGGGCCAAGCTGCAACTGCTTGTTCACCACCTGCACGTGGCTGTCGCCGCCCAATGCGATCGAATGCGTCAGCAGGCCGCGGATCAGCGTCTTGTGCTCTTCAATCTGCACGCCCTGCGGTTCGAGCAGCGGTGCGCCGTCGGCAAACAGCGCGATGTCGGTGGTCGTGCCGCCGATGTCGATCGACACCGAATCCTTGTCGGTCGAAATGAACGGCAACACGCCCATGATGGTCGCTGCCGGACCGGACAGGATGGTCTGCACCGGATAACCGCGCGACTGTTCGATTTCGATGGTGCCGCCATCGGCCTTCAGAATGTACAGCGGCACGTTGACGCCAAGGCTCTTCATGTAAGTGGCCAGCTGATCGACCAGATTGTTGTGCAAACTCCAGATCGCTTCATTCAGGTAAGCGGTCGCAATCCGGCGCGGGAAATTCAGTGCGCCGGACAACTGGTGGCCAAGAGTGACGTGCTTGGCCTGCCCTTCGAAAAACGATTTGACCTTCAGCTCATGCGCCGGGCTGCGCGTGGAAAACTTGCCGACGATGCCGATGTGGTCGACCTTCCTTTTGGCGTATTCCTGCTTCAGCGCGCCAATTTCCCCCTCGTCGAGCGCATCCGCTTCCAGTCCGCGATGGTTCATGTAACCGGAAACATACGCGCTGCGGCTGCTGAGCGGCAAATCGTGGTGCGCCACTCCCGGCCCGCTCATCACGATCATGCCGACCGGATCGAGCTGGTTCTGTGCCACCGCATTGGTGGAAATGGTGGTGCTGAGAACGATGCGCTGCAGTTGCTTCAGGTCTTCCGGTGTGGCGACCGCTTCCGTAGCGAGGGTGACTGATTTGAGGATGTTGCTCTTGTCCGTCAAGACTTTCGACTTGCGGATGATTTTCCGATTCTGCATCAAGACCGAATCGGTGTGGGTTCCACCCACGTCAATTCCAAGGATCATGCTTTCCTCTCATGGGCACAGGCATCCGCCGCCATTCATGCTGCCGCCGGCTCCGACACCCCATTAAAAAGCCTGCTGAATGCAGGCTTTTTCCGTTTAAAAGTTCCATTGTGCCACAAAGACCAGGCTTCCCCAATAAGGTTTTGAACTTTTGCCAACCCGCACACATGCACGAAAAACGTTGCCGCCCGAACAATTCCAGCGGTCGCCTGCATGCGCGTGACTGCTTCCGACCTTATTCCCAATACCCGTTGCTGGCATAGACTGCGCGCAAATGGTCGATGAACAGCCGCACCCGGCTCGGCAGGAATTTGCGTTGCGCCACCACCGCATACACCGGATCGTCGGCGGAAGAATACTGATCGAGTACCGTCACCAGCCGCCCGGCGGCGAGGTCATCCTTCACTTCCCACAGCGGACGCCAGGCCAGCCCCATCCCTTGCTGCGCCCATTCGTACAGGATGACGCCGTCGTTGCATTCCAGCGCGCTGCGCACTTTCATGTTCACGCTTTTCCCGTCCACCCTGAATGTCCAGCCGCGGCTCTGGCTATCGCCCATCAACAGCAAACAGTCGTGCTGGTCGATGTCGGCCGGAACCTGCGGCGTGCCGCGACGTGCCAGATAGGAGGGAGATGCGACCACCACCCGGCGTATCGCGGCCAGCGGCACGGCCACCAGCGACGAATCCTCCATGCCGGCGATTCTGATGGCGCAATCGATGCGATCGCGCGTCCAGTCCACCGGACGGTCGGACAAATCCAGCTTGATGCGGATATCCGGATACTTGCGCTGGAAATCGGCTATATGCGGCGCCACATGGCGGCGCCCGTAGGTCGCCGGCGCCAGCAAATGCAGATGGCCGCGCGCGCCGGCATTGCCGCTGGATACCGCCGCTTCCGCCTGCTGCAAGTCCTGCAATATCCGCTGGCAATCTTCGAAAAACGCGCTGCCTTCCTGCGTCAACGCAATGCTGCGAGTGGTACGGGCCAACAGTTTGACACCCAGACGCTGCTCCAGACTGTCCAGCCGCCGCCCGATGACAGCCGGAACCACCTGCTCTTGCCGCGCGGCTGCCGACAAACTGCCCAGATTGACGATGGAAACAAAAGTTTCCAGTTGCTTGAAGACGCTCATTGCATACCATAAAGTAAAAATTGTTGTGCCATTTTATCGTCTTTTTGGGATGCACCGACATTATGGTAAACTGCTTCACCTATCCCAGCTTGAAATATGGCGGGATACATGCGCATTGGGGCGTGTTCACACTAAGGATACGAGACCGAATGAGGCAAATCGGGATTTTACGCAAGGCGTAACCAACGCCGTTAAGCGTGCGGTTTGTTCATTCCTTCCAGGCTGCGGCAACGCTTCGCACCTGCTGCCTTGCGCTTCCATTGAATGGAACACCATTCTTATATTGTGCGCCTTGCATTTGCCGGCATCGTGCAGGCTTTGCTTTTCGCATTTTCAATGTGAACATGCTCTAATAAAGAAAACGTCATGACTGCACGTACTCAGCGCTATCGCCTTCAGGTTGCCTCCAACCTGTGCTCTTTCATTGAACAGGAAGCACTGCCGGGTACCGGCATTGATGCCGCCGCCTTCTGGCAAGGTTTCGATGCTTTGGTACATGATCTGGCTCCGAAAAACCGGGCGCTGCTGGCGGAACGCAGCCGCCTGCAAACTGAAATCGACAACTGGCACCGTCAGCATCCCGGGCCGATTGCCGACATGGCGGCTTACCGGGCATTCCTGACGTCTATCGGCTATCTGACGCCCGTTCCGGCCGAAGTCAGCCTCAGCACGACCAAGATCGATACCGAAATATCCGAACAACCCGGGCCGCAGCTGGTTGCGCCGGTGACCAATGCGCGTTATGCGCTGAACGCCGCGAACGCACGCTGGGGCAGCCTGTACGATGCGCTGTACGGCACCAACGCGATCAGCGAAGACGATGGCGCCAAACTGACCGCCAGCTACAACCCGATACGCGGCGAAAAAGTGATCGCCTTCGGCCGCGACCTGCTCGATCGCACGGTTCCGCTGCAACAAGGTTCGCATCATCAGGCCAGCGCCTACACGGTGGTCAATGGCCAATTGTCGGTCACGCTGGAAGGCGGCAAGGCCACCGCCCTGAAACAGCCGGAACAGTTTGTCGGCTACAACGGCAATCCGTCTGCTCCGACCTCCGTGCTGCTCCGTAAAAACGGCCTGCACCTCGACCTGCTGATCGACCGCAAGAACCAGGTCGGCATGCAAGACCGCGCCGGCATCAGGGACATCATCGTCGAAGCGGCGATCACCACCATCATCGACCTGGAAGATGCGGTCACCGCGGTCGATGCCGACGACAAGGTGCTCGCCTACCGCAACTGGCTCGGCCTGATGCAGGGCACGCTGGCCGAAGAAGTGCCGAAGAACGGCAAGACCATCATCCGGCGCATGAATCCGGATCGCCCATACACCGCCGCCGACGGCAGCAAACTGACGTTGCACGGCCGCAGCCTGATGTTCATCCGCAATGTCAGCCATCTGATGACCAATCCGGCCATCCTCGACGGCGAAGGCCGTGAAATTCCGGAAGGCATCATGGATGCGGTGGTCACCATCCTGATCGCGATGCACGACCTGAAAAGCCAGGCCAACTCGCGTGCCGGCTCGATCTATGTGGTCAAGCCGAAACTGCATGGCCCGGATGAAACGGCGTTTGCCGATGAAATTTTCAGCCGTACCGAACACCTGCTGGGGCTGCCGAAAGACACCGTCAAGATCGGCATCATGGACGAGGAGCGCCGCACCAGCGCCAACCTGAAAGCCTGCATCGCCGCAGCTTCCCGCCGGCTGGCGTTCATCAATACCGGTTTCCTCGACCGCACCGGCGACGAAATCCATACCTCGATGGAAGCCGGCGCGATGGTCCGCAAAGGCGACATGAAGCGCACCGCCTGGATCGACGCCTACGAACGCAACAATGTCCAGGTCGGTCTGGAATGCGGTCTGCGCGATCGCGCCCAGATCGGCAAAGGCATGTGGGCGATGCCCGACCTGATGGCGGAAATGCTGGAACAGAAGATCGGCCACCTGAAAACTGGCGCCATTACCGCCTGGGTACCGTCACCGACCGCTGCGACCTTGCATGCGCTGCATTACCTGGAAACCGACACCCGCGCGATCCAGCGCCAGATGGAAAAACAGCCGGTAGTCGATGTGCTCGACGACTTGTTGACGATTCCGGTGGTCGCCAAACCGAACTGGACGCCGGAAGAAATCCAGCAGGAACTGGACAACAACACGCAAGGCATTCTCGGTTATGTGGTGCGCTGGGTCGAACAGGGCATCGGCTGTTCCAAGGTGCCGGACATCCATGACATCGCGCTGATGGAAGACCGGGCGACGCTGCGCATTTCCAGCCAGCACATCGCCAACTGGCTGCATCACGGCGTCACCACCGAAGCGCAAGTGATGGCCACGCTGAAACGGATGGCGGCGGTGGTCGACCAGCAAAACGCCGGCGATCCGGCTTACCGCAACATGGCCGGCAACTTCGACCAGTCGGAAGCGTTCCACGCGGCCTGCGACTTGATCTTCAAGGGCCGGGCGCAACCGTCCGGTTACACCGATCCGCTGCTGCACCACTGGCGACAAGTCGCGAAAGCGAACTGCCCCTGCTGTGCGCAAGACGTCGCGGTGAAACAGCCGAAACGCGCCAACGGCTAAAACCTGCGGCATACGCCGCTACGCAAAAAATGCCGGTCCAACCGTCTTTTGACGGCAAAACCGGTATTTTTGTTAGGGGTATATTCAAAAAAATAGCCGCCTGGCCAGATATTCCGCGGCTGTTTTTAGATACAGGGTCCAGTATATTTCTGGCCGTTCAGGCGCCCCAGACTGACCAGAAACGCAGCCAACGCGCCCGACGCCGACCGGTCAAGCCCGTAGCTTGGCCTTGACGCCGGCGACGCATACCGCCAGCGCCTGCGACAGATGGGCGATCGCCTGCTCGCGGCTCAGTGCGCTGCGATAGCCGAGCAGCCGTTCCACCTTCGCGGTGCTGAACTGCCAGTCGTCGACCAGGAACGCACTGCCGGTCCACTGTTCCTTCGGCACGCCGATCACCTTGGCCGCCGGATTCGCATGCGCGACAATCATCTGCGCCAGCTCTTCCCAGGTCAGGTACATCGTGCCGACATTGAACAATTCGCCTTTCGGCTGCGCCTGGAAAATCGCCAGCACGCACGCGGCGAAATCGTCGAGCTGCAGGAAGCTGCCACCGCAGCCGGCCGGCACTTCGATCACGCCCTTTTCAATCGCGTCTTGCGCCATGTTGCGCAAGTTGCGCCCGCCGATCACGTCGCCGTATGCATACCAGATCATCACGTTGTTGGCCGCCAGCCCATGCTGCTCCGCATAAATCTGGCTGAGTTCCTCGGTCGCCAGCTTGGCCAGGCCATAGATCGGATTGCGCGCCTTGGCTACCAGATGCGGCTGGGTTTCATCGACCACCGTGGACAGCGGCTTGCCGTACGACACGGCGGTGGTCGCATTGACCACGGCAGACACGCCGAATTCGACCGCCGCATCCAGCAGATAGCGGTAACCCTTGACGTCGATGTCGAGCAAGTCGTTCAAGTCTTCGGAAAAGCTCCACGCCAGATGCAGGATCGCATCCGTGCCCTGCACTGCGCGGCGCACCGTTTCCCGATCGTTGATGTTGCCGGCAACCGTTTCGACTTGCGGATCAGTGAACTGCTTCAGTCCGTCCGCGTCGCGGTCGAGCACGCGCACCTGATGACCGTGCTGCACAAAAAAACGGACGACATGCGGCCCCATGTTGCCGCATCCGCCGGTGACGAGAATTTTCATTGTTTTCCTCCGCAAGGGTATTGGCATTTTCCCTGCGCACGCGAAACCGGCAGTGCTCAACTGCAAAAAGATAACGTATCAGCTGCGGATTTGCACGCGTTTATTTGCCGAGCGTCTTCATCGCCTGATCGAGTCCGGCCAGCGTCAGCGGGTACATCCGCTGTTCCATGATGTCGCGCAGCAAACCGATGGTTTCGGTCAAATGCCAGAAGCGTTCCGGTTCCGGATTGAGCCAGACCGCCTGCTTGTAATGCGACAGCAGATAACGCATCCAGTTCGCGCCGGAATCCAGGTTGACGTTCTGGTTGAAATCCCCGCCGCCGCTTTCCAGCAATTCGACCGGCGACATCGAGGCGTCGCCGACGACGATCAGCTTGTAGTCCTTGCCGTACTTGTTCAGCAGGTAAGGCACCGGATAGTGCGACAGCAGGTGCGGGCCGTTGTAGCGCCAGACCGAATCGCCGACGCAGTTGTGGAAGTAAAAATATTCCAGCTGCTTGAATTCGCTGCGCACGGCGGAAAACAGTTCTTCGCATTGTTTGACATGGGTCACCATCGAGCCGCCGGTGTCAAACAGGATCAGCACCTTGACCTTGTTGCGCCGTTCGGGACGCATCTTGATGTCGAGCCAGCCGGCATTGCGCGCCGTGCTGGCAATGGTGCCCTCGAGATCGAGTTCGTCGTGCGCGCCTTCGCGGGCAAACTTGCGCAAGCGCCGCAACGCCATCTTGATGCTGCGCGTGTTCAGTTCGATTTCATCGTCCAGCCCTTGAAACTCGCGGCTGTCCCATGCTTTGATCGCGCTGCGGTTGCCGGCATGCAGATTGTCCAGCCGGATGCCTTCCTGATGCACGCCGCCTTCACCCAGCGGATTGTTGCCGCCGCCACCTTTCAGCGGCGACGCCAGATCATCCTCATCTTCATCGTCGGATTTCGCGCTTCTGGATTCCTCGCGCGGCTGCTCCTGAAATGGAATGTCCAGCATCAGCAAGTCTTCTTCCGACAGCACATTCGTCGCCGCGGCATGCATCCAGTCTTCGAGCATATTCTCTGCTTCGAATGCTTTCCCGGCATCGACATGCCTGAAATATTCGCCAAACGCCAGATCAAACCGGTCGTAGTGCGCTTCGTTCTTGACCAGGCACAGGCGAGCCAGCGTATGGAAGTCATCCAGGCTGCAATGAGCCATGCCGGCCGACAACGCTTCCAGCAACGTCAGGAATTCGGTGGTCGAGACCGGCAGGCGCCGTTCTTTCAAGTGCAGGAAAAAATCAATCAGCATTGGCCAGCGTCAACTGTGGACATAAGCAGACATCAGGAACGTCGTACGCACCACCGTTGGTCAGGCGCGCTGACGGTTGAGGTGCATCATCCGGTTCAGCACATTCACATCCTGCTCGTTCTTCATCAATGCGCCGTACAGCGGCGGGATTTCCGCACGCCGGTTCTTCGACAGCATTTCCGGATCGATGCCTTCCGCCTTGAGCAGTTTCAGCCAGTCGAGCAGTTCGGAGGTCGAAGGTTTTTTCTTCAGGCCGTTGACCTGGCGCAGTTCGAAAAACACTTCCAGCGCTTCGCGCAGCAGTTTCTCCTGCAAATCGGGGAAATGCACCCCGACGATCTTGGCCATCGTTTCCCGATCCGGGAAAGCGATGTAATGGAAAAAACAGCGGCGCAGAAACGCGTCCGGCAATTCCTTTTCATTGTTCGAGGTGATGATGATCAGCGGCCGGTGTTTCGCCTGCACCAGTTGACGCGTCTCGTAGCAATAGAATTCCATCCGGTCGAGTTCGCGCAGCAGGTCGTTCGGGAATTCAATGTCCGCCTTGTCGATCTCGTCGATCAGCACCACCGCCGGCTGTTCCGACTCGAACGCTTCCCAGAGCACGCCCTTGATGATGTAATTCGCAATGCTGGCGACCTTTTCATCGCCGAGCTGCGAATCGCGCAGCCTGGACACCGCATCGTATTCGTACAGCCCATGCTGCGCCTTGGTAGTCGATTTGATATGCCATTGCAGCAGCGGCATGCCGAGCGCCGCCGCCACTTCCTCGGCCAGCATGGTCTTGCCGGTACCCGGTTCGCCCTTGACCAGCAGCGGACGCTGCAACGTAATGGCGGCATTCACTGCCAGCCGCAAGTCGTCGGTAGCGACGTAATTATTGCTTCCTTCAAAACGCATCATGACTTCCCGAATCGAATGGTTAACACTGACTGGCTTAAAACGCGCAGTATATCAGCAGGGTTGCGCATCACGGACATGGCAAAACGGCAACGTCCGCGCCAACCTGGTTTTTGTCAGGCGAATATGTAACAGTTGATTCTTCAGATTGACAAGCCCACCGACAAAATCGAAACTAAGCATCAGGCTTATCCTGGTGAATGTCAGCGAATGCGCGCTGCGCCGAACTGCCTCTCTCTGGATAACCGAACCATCGTTTGTTTACTTGATGAGGACATATCATGAGCAAGGAACAGAAAAACAACAAGATGGACAAAAAGAAGCCTGTCTTGAGCCCGAAAGAAAAGAAGGCGGCGAAAAAAGCCAAGAAGGAAGCAAAGGCCCTGGGAAGTGCCTGATCTTTTAGCGTTGCGGTAAATAGATCGAAAAGGAAACCGCGCTTGCGGCAGCGAGCAAATGACATAGTCAGCCAAGTCTGAAACGCATCCCGGTTCAAATTCCTCCTATGCCACAAACAAAAAGGCGATACATTTGTATCGCCTTTTTGATGCCTCGATTGATATCACGCCTTACTTGGCCAATTTCTCAAAAATCACAATTTCACATCGCCAGGCAAGCAGTTGCACCGGAATTATGCTGCCATCTGATCATGAGCCTCTGAAACAAACAAGGGCAATACA
>JAYFNP010000168.1:0-2370 GCA_034933385.1 Burkholderiaceae bacterium
AACCCGATCACTTCTCCCGGGGCGACATGCATGTTTACTTCTTTCAGTGCATCAACGGCGGTTGCGCCTTCGCCATACCGTTTGCTCAACCCTTCGATGTGAATGCCGGTTCCGTTCGTGGTATCCGTCATGTCAGCCTCCAATCGCCGTTGCAGGATCGACACTTAGCGCCGAACGGATCGCCAGGGTACTGGCTAGCGCGCACACGATCATCAAAATAACAAATCCGCGCAGGGTGTCTTCCGGCATCAGCAATATGTAGCGGGGGAAATACGGTGCCCAGATGGTTGCGGAAATCTTACCGACGGCGAAGCCAATTAGCCCAAGTCCCATGGCTTGCTGCAGGATCATGCCGGCAATTGTGCGGTTCTTGGTGCCAATCAGCTTCAGTACCGCGATCTCCCTGATCTTGCCCATTGTCATGGTGTAGATGATGAAGGCAACAATTGCCGTACTGACTATCGCCAGAATCACCAGAAACATGCCGATTTGTCTGGAAGATCTTTCGAGTTGCTTCGCGACCAGAATGTATTCCATCTGCTCACGATCGAAGACCTGTAAATGTTTCCAGCGCTGGATGTTTTGCGCCACGGTCTCAGGCGAATAGCCTTTTGTCACGCGCACCAGAACGGCATTGACATTGTGGTTATTGGTTTGCAGGTTGTTGATCGTATCCAGCAGACCCGGCACCCCGGGGCGGTTAAGCGTGGGATTCCCAGCCGTGCGTGCGCGTTGGTTGACGATGGCGTCGTTATCTTTCAAGAACTGCGCTTCCTGCGCATCCTTGAGCGGAATAAAGACCATCGGGTCGCCACCGGAAGACACCATGCGCTTGCTCAAGCCGACCACGGTATATTCATGGCGGCGGATGCCTATGCGGTCACCCAGAGCGAAGCCAGTTGTGACATCGGCGATCGCTTCATAATGTCCACGCGTTATGTGTCGGCCTGCCACTAGGTAATCCGGTTCTCCGGGTTGGCCAGGTTCGAAACCGACCACCATGACACGTTCATCGGACTTGCCTTTGCGCACCTGCATCGTCAGATAAGTGACATTGGCCGCTTGAGCAACGCCCGGCATGCCAAGTATCCCGCGATAGACATCGTCCGGTATGCTGGACGATTCGGCGTAAGGGCCGAGCGTATCTTTTTGCACTACCCAGAGATCGGCGCCGCTATTGGTCAGCAGCGTCTGGGCTTCATCTACCATCCCGCGATAGACGCCGGCCATCGTGAAGGTCACGCCGATCAGCAAGCCAAGTCCCAATCCGGTGAGAACGAACTTGCTCCAGGAATGCAGAATGTCACGACCGGCAAGGTTGATCATTTCTTTTTCCCGCCCAGAGAGGAAACCACTTTGATTCGGCTGTCTTCGTTCAGACTTTGCTCGCTATGAACGACGATCTCGTCCCCCTCGGATAGTCCTTCAAATACTTGCACCATGCCATCCAGTCCCTCGACGCCAGTTTTCACAGGCGTAAACTGCATGCGGCCATCTTTGCGCAGCCAAACCCCAACCTTGTTGCCGCGTCGGCGCACGCTGGCATTGGGAATCAACAGGACATCTTCCACCACAGGCAGTTTTAGCGTTACTTCGGCCATCTCGCCTGTGGTCACCCCAGATGGTATTGTGTCGAACGACACTTGCGCGATTCTTTCTTCAGTTACGCTGTCACTAATGGGTTCAATGCGGGCGACCTTGCCAGCTAGTTGCTGTTTCGGACTGGAGCGCAAGGTAATTTGCGCTCCCAACCCCAATTGCAAACCAATGGAACGGCTTTGATCCAGCCGTGTCGTAATCCACATGCTCTCTGGCTTCATCATTTTCAGGACTGACTGACCGGCTACAACGGTCGAACCTGGCTCAGCATCACGCGCCGTCACCACACCATCAGACGGCGCGATGAGATTAATGTTGGCGCGTTGCTGCTTGGCTGCATCGCGTTCTGCATCCACGCGCGTAAGATCCTGCTTGGCAGCAGCCAGACTCGATACTGCCGCGGAATATTGCGCATCCGCTGACTGCTGTTGTTGAACCTTTCCTTCCACGACGTTCTTGCTGACAAATCCTTTGTTCCCAAGATCGACGTAACGGTGAGTTTCGCTGGCAGCCAGCTGTTGTTTGCTTTTTGCATCCAAGACCTGTGCCTGTGCCGTCTGGACAGCACTTTTCGCACGCGCAGTCGCGGCTTCAGCCGAAGTCAGTTTGGCATCCAGGTCGACCGGATCCATTTCCGCCAGCAATTGGCCTGCTTTTACATCATCACCTACATCGACCAGTATGCGTTTGACGCGTGCCGACGCGGTTGGCCCAATCAGGTATGAGCGCTGCGCCGTGACTGTGCCAATGCCAAATAATGCTGGCTCAACC
>JAYFNP010000169.1:0-1775 GCA_034933385.1 Burkholderiaceae bacterium
GTATAGAATATGCTGCGTTTTTGAACTTTCAAATTTTTGCCTATGGCCGTTTCTCTGGATGTCGTCAGGAAAATCCCCTTGTTCGAAGGCTTGGACGAAGAGTCGCTGTCGGCTGTTGCGCAGCAAATGACGGCACGCACTTACCTGAGCCACGACATCGTGTTGCGCAAAGGCGATACGTCGGAACATCTGGCTTTTCTGCTGCTGGGAAAATTGCAGGTGGTCGATACCCGCGAGGATGGGCGCGAAACCGGCCTGCATTTCGTCATGCCGGGCGCATACTTCGGCGAACTGTCGGTGATCGACGGTCAACCGCGTTCCGCCGCGGTGATTTCGGTGCAACTGTCGGAGGTTGCCTTCCTGCCGGCGCACTACGCCCGGGAGCTGATTTTCAACCATCCGCTGATCGCACAGCGTTTCATGATGCATTTTGCGAAAATCGTCCGCGCTTCGTCGAACCAGCGGACGTTGTTGAGCATACCCAATGCGTTCCAGCGGGTGTATGCCCAGCTTCATCTTCTGGCACGCGAAACCCAGGATGGACAGGTCATTGAGGGCTTGCCCAAACAACATGAGATCGCCATCATGGTGAACACCAGCCGTGAAACCGTCTCGCGCGCGCTGCATACCCTGCTGAAGAGCAATATCCTGGCAAAAAAGGGACCCATCCTGATCGTCAAACGCCCTGAACTGCTTAAGAACGCCGCGGCTGCCGGACTGGAGGCACTGCCGGCCGCCAAGAAATCCGCCGAACCCGTCGATAGTTGAGCGCTACCGAATGATTTTTCGCAAAACCGCCCCGTAGCGCGCATAATGCCGGCGGATCATCCGTTGGCCGGCAACCGTCGCGCAGCTTAATTAGCCCGCAAATGCACAAAAAGCAACACGTCATCACATTTTGTGACATGCGTCACATTTTTTGGCGTAACATGTGACGATAATCACACTTTACGCTTTCCCTTTCCGGTTTCGACTTCATGCTAAAACCTTCGATAAAAATTCCCCAAAACGAGATCGCGCAGGCGATGGTCGCTTATAAAAGCACGTTTCGCACCATCGGCATTTTCAGCGCGATCATCAACCTGCTGATGCTGGGGCCAACCCTGTACATGTTGCAGGTATACGACCGCGTGCTGGCCAGCCGCAACGAAATGACACTGTATATGGTGTCGCTGATGTTCGTCATCGCCGTGCTGTTCATGGGCGCGCTGGAATTCGTGCGCAGTTATATCGTGATCCGCGTCGGTGCCAAGCTCGACATGCAGTTGAACAAACGCATTTATACCGCCGCATTCGAACAGAACCTGAAGCGCGGCGGCGGCAATGCCGGCCAGGCCTTGCAGGATTTGACCAATATTCGCCAGTTCATGACCGGCAATGCCCTGTTCGCTTTTTTCGACGCGCCGTGGTTTCCGATCTATCTGATCGTGATTTACATCTTCAACGTCTGGCTGGGCGTGTTCGCCACCATCGCCGCGATCATCATCGTGGCGCTGGCGTACATGAATGAGAAAGTGTCGCGCAAGCCGCTGGATGAAGCCAATGCGCTGGCGGTGATGTCGTCCGGACTGGCCAACAACAACCTGCGCAATGCAGAAGTAATCGAGGCAATGGGCATGTTGCCGAACCTGATGAACCGCTGGTACACACTGCATGGCCGTTTCCTCAACCGGCAGGCGGACGCCAGCGAGAAATCGGGCACGGTCACGGCCGTTTCGAAATTCGTCTCGATTACCTGCCAGTCGCTGATCCTCGGCTTGGGCGCGCTGCTGGTG